>JANNIV010000134.1:0-1729 GCA_031405355.1 Nitrospira sp. | reverse complement strand
CGGTGGCGAGCAGCGCCAAAATCCTACATCAAGGAATTCCTCCGTGTGCTCAAGCCTCAAGGCCTGTTGATTTTTCAATTGCCGAGTAGAAAGCGGGCGACAGTGATGCGCAACCCATCGCCAATCATGGAATCCAGAGGCCTCAAGCGGTTCATCAAAGGGCACGTGCCGGAACTATTCTGGAGATGGTATGTAGACCTCAAATACGTTACGCCTGAGTCGGTTGCAGTTTATGAGATGTATGGTATCGAGAGATCTGAGGTCGAAGATTTTATAAGGAACAATGACGCGCACATTGTCGACGTGGTGGAGGACGGTTGGTGTGGAGTGAATTGGGAGGGGTTTCGGTATTGCGTAACCAAAGGCTGAGCGTTGTAGGGTGAAGCGAGCTCTCATGAAAGCCAAACTCCACGTGACATTGAAGCAGGAGATTCTCGATCCGCAGCCGCTGCCGCCGTGGGAGTGGCGCAGGCAAAGAGGTTAACATGAGAAGGATTGGATTGAAGGAAGGAGTGCGTGAGGCTATGAAACACAATATCTTTGCCGTTGCCGTCAGTCTCATGCTTTCAACACCAGCACAAGCGGATCTGGAAGAGAAGACATGGAAAACGATGTCAGATGACTTTCAGCTAGGCTACCTCTGGGGAACGCTCGACACCGCTGTCACCAAAGTGTGGGATCGCAGACCAGCAGCGAAAACTCCAATGATGAATTGATATATCGGACATGGAGAGAATTTGTCGAGAAACGCATCATCGAATGCATCAGGACCGATATATTATCGCCAATGAATTTCCAAGCCTTGCTCGACAAGTTCATAATAGAACAAAAGCCGCAACCTAGTGACCCACCTTCATGGGGGGCAAGAATCGGGGTCATTCTGCATTTCCGACGAGTCGTTGTGGGCGTTAGATGGTATTAGGAGATATGGGGAACGCCTGCTCATCATAGGGGGTCTCTCGTCCCATAGGTCGATCGAAGGCAAGTTCTTTGTGTACGTTCCGCGGGGTAATACGCTGGGTCAGATCTTCCAACCGATAGGCTCGGCGCACGTGGAGACTCGGCACAAGCACTTTTTCTCGAACTTCAATATCTAAGTCATCCTTCACTTTGAGCCCGATCTGCTGGGCGATGCTTTTCGGCACTCGGATGGCTAAACTGTACGGAGGGAAATCCCTCCACCGCCCCGTTACAGGGTGCGGGCGCAGAGCACATCGTCTTGGCGGAGGGCTTCGAGGGCGGAGGCGGGCACGCTGGTGACGGCAATCGTATCGCCCAGCGCGTTGAAGACTTCGATGGAATATCTCTCTGCGCCGTTAGGGGCCACGTGATGGTCCCCCAGTTTTACGATGTCGCTGCGGCACAGACGATGCTCCGGCACATCGCACTTCAGTGCTACATCTGCGTGGAGCTCGAACTTCACTCGGTTCTCCGCTTGTCTGAAATGAGTGGGCGGTTTCAAGTTCCAAGTGCAACGGGTGAATGAGGGCGCAATTGCGCATAGACTTCCAGGGGCGTCGCAAAGTCGAGACATTTTCGTGGGCGCGTGTTGAGGCGATGGGCGATGGCGTTCAGCTCGCGCTGCGTATACCCCGACAAGTCGGTGCCCTTCGGCAGATACTGACGCAGCAGCCCATTGGTGTTTTCATTGGTCCCGCGCTGCCAGGGGCTGTACGGATCGGCAAAGAAGATCTGGATCGCGAGCCGCTGAGCCAACCGCTCATGCTCG
>JANNIV010000133.1:0-3889 GCA_031405355.1 Nitrospira sp. | reverse complement strand
GGGAGGGCGAGGCCCAGGAGGAGCTGCATGATGAGGAGTGAGCCGAGTTGGCTATAGTCGGCAGGCGTTTGGATAACGCCCGCGGCCTGGTCACGGACTTCCCGGCTGACCACATAGATGTCATTCATGTATTTGGTGCCGAGCTGACTCAATGATAAGGCCAGATTCGTAAATGAAGCCATCACGGCAAAGAAGGTGGCTTTCAAGTTCGCGGGGGCTGAGTTTGCAATCCAGGCCAGCATCGGAATCATCGAGATCTGACCGAGCGGCGATTCCAATGCCGTGTCGATCAGCGCAATGAATCGTGCATCGACAACACCTCCCGTGACGCTCGCCGTCCATTCGTGCAAGCCGTAGAACATGCTCACGATCGGGAGCGTCAGAATGGTTCCGATCACCGTGAGAAACCCCACAACATAGGCAATCGACCGCTCGGCCATGAAACGCCGAAACACGAACATGCCGGCCAAGGTGAGCGTGCTGCCGATCAGCGAGAGGACGGAGAGAAACTGCTGATCGAATTTCAGCTGGTCAATCATCCACCACGTCGTGCCTGGCCCGGGCCCTGGGATTGCCCGGAAGATAAAAACCACGACTGCTGTTCCGACTAGGGTGAATCGTTTGTCAGGCTCCAGCTCTCCGACAAGCCGGGCCATCAAGAACAAGACGATGGCCATCGACCCGACAAAGACAATCTCTTCGCTATACGAGAAGCCGCCGAATCCGACCGTGAGTGTGAACAATACAAAGGCGAGGCTCCCACCAAGAATCCACCAGTTGGGCTTAGTCGGCTCATCTGTGTCATCACGCACATTCACCAATTGCTCTGCGTGATCCGTAGAAAAACCCTGCCGGAGCAGTGTGTGTTTCTGTTGCCTCCTCAAAAACCAGGCCATACCGACGCCAAGCACCGAGACGAACGGGATCACGAGCGCCATCAGATAGACTTGCTTGTAGAGCCGAACGATCTCTGCCTGTGGAAGCCCTTCGACCCCTGCGAAGACATACACGTTGACCAGCGCCACCAGAATCCCGCCACCGACGATAGCCACACGCCCGAGCGTCTGCATGGTGGTGTGCATGAGCTTGAATGTCGGCTGATCGAACGGCCGCCCCCGTTCATCCACTCGTGGCACGGCATCGACCGTCATTGCATCCGCGACCGCGTCTTGCACCACATAACCGATCGGCCCAAGCAACGTGCTGACCACAAACCAGACTTCAGCCGGCAGGATGGCGGTCATTGCTTCCCGATTCCCGATCAATGCCGCCATGATCCCGAGGCTGGCGGCCAGCAGCCCACCTCCGAGGCCCACAAGCCAACCTTTCCAGCGCCACAAGAGATCCACGAGATGTCCGATCGGCATCTTGAGTGCCCAGGGAATGCCGGCCCAAAATCCCAGCGTCGCAAGGAAGGAGGCGGAGAGGCCGAGATAATCTTTGACGAAGAAGGTGCCGACGATGCCGGTGAGGCCGGAGATGCCGTAGGCCATGTAGACCATCAGCGGCGGAAGATAGGAGAGCCGCATATCACGGCCAAGGGAAAGAATGTTACGGTCGATCCACGGGACGAAATGTGTGAACATCGCTACGCCCTGGTGGCCTTACGACGTTCGACCAGCGCCTGCAGCTGGGCGCGCATGTCATGAGACGACAAGTGAGTCCGATCCCCATGTCCGGCCAGCACCCATTCGAAGGGGTAGTCGAGAAGCTTCTTGATGGAGTCGATCAGTACATGCTTCCTCCAAACCAGCTGGCTTGGAGCGCTAAGTCTCTTCTGTGCGGAGTCCCACCAGAGATGATCGCCTGTGAAGAGGAAGCGGTTTTTGTAGAGCAAGGCCATGCTGCCTGCCGTGTGGCCAGGAACAGGAATGATCAGAAACTGCGGCATGACTTGTTGACTGTCAGCCCCTTCAATAATCCATTCCGCATCAGGAACCGCTTCGATGTCCGCCCGATGAATCAGCCGTTTCGCGCCAAAGTGCGCGGCATACTTCTCTGCATCGGCCACATCGTCTTTATGCGTGAGGAAGATGTACGCGATGCCTCCCTTTTGTTCGAAGGCCTCGACGAGATGTTTGAGGTAACGCGGTGAGTCGACGAGCCAGTTGCCGTCCGGATGTTCGATGAGGAAGCTATTCGCGCCGAACGACTTCTCCGAATTAAAGCCACAGTAAGACACCTCGCCTTCAAGTTGAAGCGGAAAGCTCGCCATGGCTTCTTTCATCCGCAACTTGTCGCTCTGCTCAGTGCCGATCGAGCCGACCGGGCAGGCGAGGAGCGCTTGATAAGCCTGATGAGAGCGCCCCTCATCAATCGGTTGTGTGGTGACCGCGGAAAAATTACCGACTTCCTCAAAACTCATCGGGGCTAACTGACGGCAGGTGTCGCAGTTGATACAGGTCGCATCGACATAAAAGTTGCCTGCGACATTGGAGTCGAGTCGTTTTTTCTCATCGGCCATGGTCAACCCTCTCGTTCGTGAAAGGTGAAACGTAAAACGTGAAAGGCTTATGAGGAAGAGTACTCAGCAGTCTCACATTTCACCTTTTACATCTTACGCTTCACGGTTTCTGGGAGCGATCGGCCGCTCGCCAGAGGTACCAAGCTGCGGCGGTGCGGTAGGGTTTCCAGCGCTCCCCGTATCGCAGCACTTCTCCCGACTTCGGCATTGAACGCTTACCATAGGCGATACGGAACCCGTTGCGCACGCCAAAGTCGTCGACCGGCAGGACGTCCGGTCGCCCCAGTTGGAAGATCAATAGCATTTCAACCGTCCAACGGCCAACCCCGCGAACCGCGATGAGCCGTTCGATGATCGCCTCGTCATCGAGCTTCCGAACGATGGCGCCGGTCGGCACAGTACCATCAAGCGTCTTGGCAGCCAGATCTCGAAGCGCCGCAACCTTGGCTTGTGAAAAACCTGCGCCACGAATCGCCTGCTCGTTCATCGCGAGGAGATCGTCCGGTTGAGGAAACCGTTTTGCCGGAAACAAGGCCACGAACCGGCGCAAAATACTCTCCGCCGCTTTCTCGTGCAGTTGTTGATAGGCAATCGCCCGTGCCAACGATTCAAACGGCGACCGGCGCACTCGCGGCATCAAGCGGTAGGGTCCAATGTCACGAATTAATCGCTTCATGACTGGATCTGTCTTGGACAGATGCCTGATTTCCGGTCCCAGTCGATTCATCTGAGAATCTACGCGCCTTCCCTGCCTATTTCCCCTGACTCAAAATGGCATCGGCTTCGATCTCCACCAACATGTCCGGATCGATCAGCCGTTTCACCTCCACCATCGTCGTCGCAGACCTGATGGTTCCGAATACTTCACCATGGGCTCGACCGACATCCTGCCATTGATCGATGTTCACCAGATACATCCGCGTTCGAACCACATCGGCGAGCGAGGCGCCGGCCTGCTGGAGCGCCGCTTCAATCGTCTTCAACGTCTGAATCGTCTGGGCATAGGGATCTCCCTTGCCGACTAGGCCTGCCGCTGTCATGGCTGATGAGCCGGACACAGATATCGAGGCCCCAACTCGTACCGCTCGCGAGTACCCAAGCTTACCTTCCCATGGACCACCAGTGGAAATATTCTGCCGCCCCATCGCTTGCCTCCTACATGACAATGCCGCCGCCGGCATGAATATTTTGCCCCGTTAACCACCGCGCCTCCTCACTGACCACGAACGCGACCACGTCGGCAATATCCTTGGGGAGACCGAGCCGCTTCAACGGCGACATCTGTATGCCGATCTGGCGAAATTGGTCGGTCATCATGCCAGTCTCGGTAAAGCCCGGCGAGACCGTATTGACCGTAATCCCTCGTGGAGCGAGCTCCTGCGCCAGTCCTCTCGTGTACTGCTCCAGTGCGCCCTTGCTGCCAAG
>JANNIV010000132.1:0-3490 GCA_031405355.1 Nitrospira sp. | reverse complement strand
CTCTTTGGGTGTGACCCCATCTGCCGCAAGCGACGCGGCATTGACTTTCTTCGACGAAAGGTCGGCATGCCAAATGAACTCCCGTTCGAACCATTGCCCCGTCACCCCCTGATCTCGCAACTGAACCCGTATCTCGTACTGATCCCCCGCTACGTACTTCACCCGCCACTCACCCAATCGGGCCACTCGATTGCGTTCGCTCATGGAACGCACATGCCCAGTCATGGCCTCAAGAATAGTGGGATAGCCCTGAGCCTGATGGGATTGCACCAGCGCGAGGGCCTCGGCGGCCCGACTATCGGGTATAGGGTTGAGCGATGGAGGCTTCATCCAAAGATAGTAGACCGCACCTAAAACGAGCACAGCCACGACCGCATAGTGAATGATCTTCACAATTTAGAAGGAAGAATGTGGAGAGCCGACGGAGGAATGCTTCTCTGACATGGATATCCTACTGAACAGGGTTCGATGGGACGAGGTGAACCAGCGCAAGACTACGTCGCATCTTAGGAAGAGCAACAACACGAAGTCAATCCGACTCTATCCAGTTAGACCAGCCGACCGGCGCGCAGCTTGTGAGCGTGAAAGCGGTTATGTTACAAATACAAACCGAATGAAGCTCCCCGCAGCAGCCTACTCCGCCGAAGCAGCCGCTTCGGCTGCGAAGGCCGGAAGCTGTGGGGTATCTTGCGAAATTCTCCGAAGCCACTACCCTCCTTTGCCAAGGCTACGGAGGGTTCTCCCCGCCTTCATCCCCGTAGCGAGCTACGGGGTATTCGGCGAAGGAGAATCGAAAAACTTGTACCTTAGGCGGTGAATCACCGATGAAGTTCTTTCTCTACGGAGACCATCTCAACCCGACACAGCTGAACCGTCGCGCGCCGGAACATCAGTTCCTGATGCGGGCCACTCTTCCCGAACACACGGTCAAATTCTGCCGGTGGTCCACGCAATGGCGATGCGGCCTTGCCAGCGTGACCCCTTCACCGGGCGAACAGGTCTGGGGAGCAGTGTTCGAAGTGACCGAAGAAGACATTAAGCTTATGGACCTTTTCGAAGAGGATGTGCCTCCCAGCGCATTTCGCCAAGTCCAAGTCACCGTACTGACGGAAGCCGGGGAAAAAACGCTCGTCACAACCTATGCCGCCACCCCAATCGGCAAGTTCAAACCCAAAGCGCACTATCTCGATTGGGTGATGAAGGGCCTCAACCATTGGAAGCTGCCTGAAGAAGCCATCGAAGCGTGGAAGTCGTACAGGCCATGTTAGGTATAACGTGGCCAATTTCAAATTTACAATTTTGAATTTTTAATTGAGGAGAACCCATGCCAAAACCCAAGTATCACATCGTCGTCTGTACCAACGCCCGTCCCCCAGGCCATCCCAAGCCCTCCTGCGGCAGCGCCGGATCGGCCTCTCTCCTCATGGCCTTTAACATGGGCCTCATGCAGAAGGGTGTGACACCCGGTGAAGTCCTCGTCAGCGGTTCCTCCTGCCTCGGCCCCTGCGAGCAGGGACCAACCGTCGTTGTCTATCCGGACGCCACCTGGTACTCCAAAGTGACGGAAGCAGACGTGGCGACAATCTTGGATGAGCACATCAAGGGCGGCAAGCCGGCAGCCAAGCTGAATCCCGACTCAGTCTGGAAGTAGCTCGAAGCAGGCCAAGGCTGAGGTCGAGGTTAAGGTTGAGCAAAGTCAAAACTTGTTGTTCTCAGCCTCAACCTTAGCCTGAACCTTAACCTTTTCCGCGTTGGCGGCCTTTTTAGTATCCTGTAAAAAGCATGAGAAGCCACACCGCTGACGAACACAAATCCCATGCACCCAAGTCGATTGGGTGCATGGTGATTACCTGCAGCGACACGCGGACCCCCGACACCGATACGAGCGGGCAGCTCATCCACAAGCTTCTGAGGCAATTCGGGCATGAAGTCATCTCCTACCATCTGGTGAAGGATGAACCGGCTCAGATCAAAGGCCGGATCGCCGAAGGCCTGGTGAACGAAGCAGTCCACGCCATCATCATCAATGGCGGCACCGGCATCTCAAAACGGGATTCAACCTTTGAGGCGATCGATGGGATGCTTGAAAAAAAGCTAGTGGGATTCGGCGAGATCTTCCGCTACTTGACCTACCAGGACATCGGCTCACCCGCGATCATGAGCCGCGCCACCGCAGGCATCATCAAAGGCCGCGTCCTCTTTTCCACCCCAGGTTCAGAAAACGCTGTCCGGCTGGCGATGGAGAAGCTGATCCTGCCTGAACTGGGGCATCTGGTGAAAGAACTCACCAAATAAGCGTTAGGCGTGAGGGATAAGGCGTGAGGGGCGGTTTTAAGATAGTCCGTGCGTCAGGAGCGATTGCAGATGTTGCTGAACAGCTTCTCGCATGTTGCGTTTGGCGTCTTCAATGGTTTTCCCATTGCTCAAGCAGCCGGGTAAAGTGGGACTATACGCCAGGTACCCGTCCTCCTCAGCTTCTTTCTCAACCACGATCTCAAACGTATAATATTTCATATGGCTTTACTCTCCGTGGCCGGAGTATAGCACACAACCCGCGTCCGCCTAGCCGCTCAACCCAGTTCAGAAAACGCCGTCCGCATGGCGATGGGAAAACTGATCCTGCCGAAACTCGGGCATCTTGTGAAAGAACCCACCAAGTAGGTCAGGGGTGATGGGTAACCCCACGTCCGTTCAATCTGCGACATTTCCTTTCAACCCCTAACACCTCACCCTTTACCCCTTACCAGCTTTAGTCTTGGAAGATTTTCGGTTCAGAATACGGCGCCTCCGCCGGAACCTTCGATTGCGCATAGCGCTTATAAAACATCAACACATCCCGTACCGACACCACCCCGACAATTTCGCCTGCTTGAGTCACAGCAAGATGCCGCACGCCTAAGTCAGCCATCATGTCCTGCGCGTCATCGACCGTCTGACTGCCTTCAATTGTGCAAATAGGCGTCGTCATGATCTTCTCAACGGTCATCTTGCCAAGAGGCTTATTGGCTGAGACGGCACGTCGAACGATATCCGTATCCGTGACGATCCCAATCAGCTTCTTCCCCTTCTTCACAAACAGCGATCCGACCCGCGCAGTCTTCATTTTCTTGGCTGCACTCACAATCGATACGGCAGGCCCCACGGTCTTGGGCTGTTTGCTCATAATCTTCGCCACAGTGGACATATCCTCTCCCCTTTCTATTGTTGATTTATTAGATGAAAACTTTCCGTCTGTGTTCATTGGACAAATCTATTGAACCGATCCAAGAATTACTCGCACAGGATGTTCAAAACGGCCAACCTTCTTCACCCGCCCAACCCTGGCGCGCCGAAACGCGCCTTTACCCAGGCAAGGCCGCAGGCGAATCAAAACCACAGGCGTACCCTCTGGGGTACGTTGAGGATTTTGACGAGCCGAGAACGAAGCTGGAGGTCGTTTTCAACATCCATCACACAGTCAGAACTATTTTACCGAAGAACTTGCGGCTCA
>JANNIV010000131.1:0-3641 GCA_031405355.1 Nitrospira sp. | reverse complement strand
ATGCAGCGGTTGGAAGACAGCCTGCATCGACTGAAGGAGGCCCATCGGCAGCTTGAAGACTTCTCCCGGCGGGACTCTCTCACGCCGGTGGACAACCGGCGCGCACTGATGGAGGCGCTAGCCATGGAGTTTCACAGGAGCCGCCGCTATCAGCATCCGTTCGCGCTTTTGTTTCTCGATGTGGACCACTTCAAAGTGATCAATGACCGGCATGGGCATCTGTTCGGCGATCACGTGTTGCTCCATATAGTGGAGTTAGCCAGGGGGATCATCCGTCCGCCCGATATCATGGGCCGCTACGGGGGTGAGGAGTTTGTGATTGGTTTGGTGGAGTGCTATCAATCCAGTGCTCTGCAGATTGCCGAGCGTATCAGGCTGAAAATCGCACAGGAGCAGTTTACGTGGGAACATCATTCCACCGTGGTAACGGTCAGTATCGGAGTCGTGATGTTATCTCCGGAAATCGATCAAGTCGAGACACTCGTGACGCGCGCGGATCAGGCCATGTATTACGCCAAGCACAGAGGGCGGAACCGAGTCGAATTGTACAGCGAAGCCTGCGTTTCGAAGAACCAGCTGGGATGAACTGAGCCTCTGTATGCTCGACTTGCCCTGAGATTAATCCTCTAGCAATTCGCTGGGAAACTCCGCCAGCGTAAGAACCTCCTGCTCATACCAGACTGCCAGCTATCTATGCTGGCCCCGCTCGGTTAAGTCGCGCGCAGGCGCCGTCGTCGCACAGGTTAATGCTGCAACGATGAACAACAGCCCAGCATCCACGCACAGATACGTCTTCATGTGTATTTTTTCTCCCCTGATGCAGGTCTGTCGCACCACTGATACGTGGGAAACGTGTCGGAGTGAATGACGCTTTCTGCAACACTCGAAGGGGATAGGCTGCCCCGTTTTGCACTGACACTCCCATTGATCCAGGTAATTGCTATCTGAATCACTATTAACGCGAATCATTTCCCGAGATTCCATTGCCACGGAAAGAGCTGTGGAGATAGTCGAAATCAAGTGATCGCATATATGTCAGTCAATGTAACGCCATTGATTTATTTATCATTTTCCATGAAGTGCAGAGCAGTTGAACAACCTGGCAGCTCTATCCCATGCACTTAGAGGTGACCTTTAACTGCTGTCCCTAAGATTATCGGTATTGGTTTTGCTTCTCCCAATAATCGAGAGAGGTGAATTGATGCGGTTTCAACTCACCCATTGCAGTGCGTTGGTTCACTGCACACAAAGGAGGAACTGATGACGGTGACCTAGTGAGATGCGTGACGCCATTGCGAGAAGGCCAGGTGTCACGAAGGAGGCTTTGAACGTTGGATAACGTAAGCAGTCGGCAACAATATCGGTGCCACGGCGCTATGAGCGCTATTACACAAAGGAGGGGATCATGACGATGTGGAAACAATGGATTCAGCGTGGTGTTTTGTGCGGTTTGTTGCTGGGAGGGTTAGTCGCCTTCGCGACGACCGCGAGTGCTGCCGACTCTATGCCGGCCATAACTGATCACGCTGGAATGGCAACCTGGTATGAGAAGGAAGCGGCCACTAATCGGCAAAAGGCGAAGGACATGGAGGTTATGAAAGCAGAGTATGGGAAAAGCCCAGCCTTCGTCCAAGGTATGGCTGGCGTGGGAGCGAAAACGGATATTCCTCGGCACTGCGAGAGTCTTATCAGCTCGTATACGAAGGCAGCTGAAGGAGCCGATGAGATGGCCAAGGTGCATCGCAGCATGAAGAAGTAAGAGAAGCGAGAGGTCTGGATTAGCCGGTGCAAATCGGTAAGGAAGTGAGAGGCGAAGGGATGGGGGCCGGTTGCTACGCAC
The DNA here is from genome assembly GCA_031405355.1 of Nitrospira sp. Taxonomy (GTDB): domain Bacteria; phylum Nitrospirota; class Nitrospiria; order Nitrospirales; family Nitrospiraceae; genus Palsa-1315. The sequence continues at coordinate 1,801 of JANNIV010000131.1, read as the reverse complement.
AAGGGCGTGCGTGTCGACGACGTCGTCGACTCCGCTCCCCCTCATTCGCGTATCACTGTTGCTGAACAGGGCAGGAGGGAGTCAGGCAGATTTGGCATGCTCGCTTTAGTGGGCATGCCTACGCAGCGAGGTCGAGCAGATGCGGCAAGAACGATGGTTGGTCTCATGATTCCACGAGTTCAAATACGGCATGTCGTACTGTCGTTCTTCTTCGCCTTGTGTCAGGTGATCGGGGCCACGTGTGCGTTGTCCGATCTCTCGATGGCGGCAGATACAGCGCTGCTCGTGGAAGAAGGCATGGTCTGTCCAATGGATGGAACCACCATGTGCCCGCCGTCACTCACCACCTCTCCCCAACGTCAGATAAAACACAGCATGGTCTCGGACATTGATCCTGCGCCGATCCTACTCAGCGTTTTCGCATCGCTCACACATCCTTCAGTCACGGTACCGTGGTTCCGGAGCAGCGGGTTGTCCATTGTCCCCATCTCCATAGATTCTTCCTCGGTCCTCCGAATCTGATTCCATATCGCTAGTGTATTTCGCTCGCCGCATGGCTGTGTAGGGCGAGCCGGAGTCAAGCTATTTTTCTCAACGTCGCACGGAGGTGTCGTCGTGAGACCATCTGTTGTTCTATGCCAAAGCTGGTTCGTTCCTCTCGCCGTTTTCTCGGTCGTGGTGCTTGTACCCTGGTCCGCCCGTGGAGCGGAAGATCGTGGACAGGTTACAGCCGAGAAGACTGCTCCGATCTCGCAGGGTGAGGTGCGCATCGACCTTCCGGGTCTTATTCGGGAACTGGAAGGTACCAATCCTGAAATTAAAGCGGCCCGTCAACGCTGGGAGGCGGCTACGGCTGTCGTGCCTCAAGTCCAGACGCTTCCCGATCCGAAACTCCAATTCGGGTATCAGCGCATGCCGATGACCGAACCGCTTCAGGGCGCGATGTATGGATTCGGCCAGGAGATTCCCTTCCCTGGGAAGCTACGACTCAAGGGTGAGGTCGCGCAGAGCGAGGCCGAGCGGCTGGAGCAGGAATTCAACGCGACCCGTCTAAGGCTCATCGCATCGTTGAAAGAGGCCTATTTCAGCCTGCATTTCATTCACAAGAGCACCGAAATCGTCGAAAAGAACAAAGTCCTCTTAATGCAGTTCGAGAAAACGGCCAAAGCCCGCTACAGCGTGGGACAAGCGGCCCAACAAGATGTCTTCCGCGCTCAGGTCGAGATCTCGCGGGTGCTGGATCGGTTAGCGGTCTTGGATCAACAAAAGGAAAGTCTGCATGCCGCGATCAATCGTCTCGTGAATCGACCGCCGTCCGGACCATTGGGAACACCGGACGAAATTCACACCACGATTTTGACGATCCCATTACAGGAACTCAGCCGCCGCGCCGACGAGTTCTCCCCCGCGTTGCAGGCAACGGCGAAGAGCATTGAGCGCTCGGAGCAATCCGTTTCGCTGGCCAAACGGCAATATTACCCGGATTTCGATGTCACAGCCCTGGGACTTCGGAACGATCGGACCAACGACAACGGGTACCAGGTGATGGTGGGGATCAAGATCCCGCTGTTTTATGAAACCAAGCAGAAAGAAGGCGTCAGGGAGGCACGGGCTAGCTTGGAAGGAGCGCGTGAAGATTTTACGGCGACTCGCCAGGACCTGTTGTTCCAGGTGAAAGATGGATTCGTGCAGGCCCAGCGCGCCGAGCGGCTGATTACCCTCTTGCGCGACGCCATCATTCCGCAGGCGACGCTCGGATTGCAGGCTGCGCAGGCTGGGTATGCGGTGGGGAAGGTGGATT
>JANNIV010000130.1:0-2961 GCA_031405355.1 Nitrospira sp. | reverse complement strand
GGACGCAAATTTATTCCCAAAGTAGGGAAACATCCCGTAAATCTGTGGCAGTGAAAACGGCCTGGCAAGTATCTGCATGACCGACGACGCCTTCTCCATCCCACCAAGATACGCAAAGCGAGGATCGCCGGACATGTGCTCGCAGAACTCATACAGATAAGATGTGAACTCACAGGTGTAGCTGTTCCATGCATTCTTCAGAAACTCTGGCGTCACATGATAGACCGGATCTTTGATGCGAAGATTCAATAGACGACAGAGATCCTCGACTGCCTGACTTCCGGCTATGGTTCCACGCTCACGAGCCAGCGATTTCTCAAGATAGACGACGACAGCCCTGATACTCATCCCACTCAGATCTCTGATCCTGCGTCCCTGCTCGTCCAATCCAAATGGACGGAACTCCATCATGTCTCGCTCAAGAATCGTGCGTTCCTTCGGCAAGAGATCAAAATCGGACTGCGTCTTGAATTCGACCTCGTCCGTCACACTACTGCTCATGCGTCACTCATTCCTCTCGCCATCCCACCTACGATTCTCAAAAATTCCCCACATGCAGCGCTTAATGCGCTCTTCCTAATACGAGCCTTCGTCAATGCGCGCGAGTCTACATAGGTACACTATTGGAATGCAATACTAACTATAATATAAATATGATCTCTAAATACTGGCATTTCTAGCATCGGTTTCTCATTATTTTTTCGCACCATTTCAAATGGTGGCATTACGGGAGGATAGGTATCTGGACAGGCTGGCGGACCGAAGAAGAATGATTTTGATAGCAGAAAGAACGGATGAGACGCCCTGAGAGATGAACCCCGGCAGGAAAGCTTCGGAAGAATCCCGATCAGTTCATTCCTCTGAAAATTGAAAAATCTTACGAATCAATGAGTGGGAGGATGGCGTCACTGACTTTTGCGGGGCGCTAGGCGAATGAAGAAAAGCATTTGGCAGGATGCTCAAAAAGTCCGTCCAGCAAGGCCGCAGCCGATGAAAGCACCGGAGGCGTATCTTTCTCACCCGCCCACCCCAAGCTGCTACTGCAGCTCTGTCCCGATGGACTACGTTGAGGATGCTTTCGAGGCGAGAACGAAGCATGGGCAAAGGCGCGTCTCGGCGCGCCAGGGGTGGGCGGGTGAGGAAAGAAGCTTTTTCAGCATCCTGCTAGTGCTTGATCGATCGCTTGAGCCTCTTCTCGACCGTCGCAACCTTACTCTGCAATCTGCCTGAGCGGCCTTTCCGATAGTCGACTTTGATGGTGCAAGAAATGCGACCGCAATCGTTCTTCATCCGCTCATAACATTTTTTGACAACGGCAAAGACTTCTTCCCACTCCCCTTCGAGCACCGTCCCCATCGGATTCAACCGGTAGTCCACTCCGCTCTTATCGATGATATCGAGCGAGCGCGCCACATACTTCCCCACGCTCTCTCCCTTGCCCAACGGCGACATACTGAATTCCAACAACACCATCGCGCCCCCTCTCTTCTCTTCGCCTAGCGTTTCACGCCTCAGACCTTATCCCTCTATCCCTTATACATGCCCCTCTACCCCTTTATCCCGTATATCACGCTGCCCCATACCCCCCTCTATCCCTTGTCCCCATACCCCTCTATCCCGCTACCTCCCATATCCCGACTACCCCCTCACCATTTACCCCTCTATCCCGTCTTCGCAGCGCGTTCATCCAGCCAAACCTTCGGATACTGGACCTTGCCCAACAGGCGAAACCCGTCAAGGGCCTCACGCAGCAAGATTCGACGCTTTTCAAAGTCCGGTTCAGTCGCCTTGGTTTGCTCGCGAAGTTGGCCAAGCCACTCCACAAATGCGGCAAACTCTTCGCCGAAAATCTTCTCCATATCTTCCCTCATGAAGCCTGACAAGGCCGGAGCGACTCCACTCGTACTGATGGCCACACGCAAATGCCCGCAAGCTACGACCGCCGGCATCGTGACTGTGGAGAATTCCGGCTGGTCGACCGACCACAATAAGCACTTCTTCTCACGTGCCTTCGCGAACAGCGCTCGTGAAAAATCCCGGTCCCCTCGAACCATATTCAACACCAGAATCGCGCTCTCCAAATCGGCATCGCGGAAATGCCGCCCACGGTGCAGGACTTTCGCCGACGCAGCCAAATCTTTGAGTATCTCGTGTAAGGTCGGCGCCACGACCGTCACCTTCGCACCGGCATCCAACAACCGTTGTGTTTTTTCCGCAGCCTCTTCGTCTCCCCCGACTACAAGTACCGGATACCCCTTCACATCGAGAGACAATGGAAAACCAGAATTTGCAGCCATATCGGTTCCTCCTAATTCAAGAGCGGGCGTATCATACAACACCCTTAAAGGAATGTTGAATGATGAATTATGAATGTTTAATTGGGGAGAAGGAAGGGCTGGCCGGAAGCAATGATGAATGATAAATGTTGAACGTTTAATTGAGAAGAAGACCTACGTTCTGAAGACGCGACGAGAATCAGACCGAAAATTCAACATTCATCATTCCACATTGAAAATTACTAATTAGGTTTCAGCGGGGTCGGCATCAAGTTCCATATTCCAATAGAAATAGTCACGCCAGCTATCCGGCGTATTCCGAATCCCGATGGTAATGGTCACAATAGGATTCCAGCGCGGCTTCACCGGCCTCTTCGTGAGCCTCATGCCGGCTTCTTCCGGCGTGCGGCCGCTCTTTTTGTTGTTACAACGCCAGCACGCCGTCACAATATTTTCCCAGGTCTTCCGCCCACCCTTGGCGATAGGGACGACATGATCGAACGTCAGCTCCTCGGTCCGGAACTTGTGACGACAGTACTGGCAGGCATAGCCGTCTCTTGTAAAGATATTGATCCGGGAAAACTTGACTGCCCGGTGAACATCCTTGAGCCGAACCAGTTTGAGGAGCCGCATGACGGAGGGAAGCTTAATGGAGATCGACACTGCGTGGACCTCTCGGTCGTAG
>JANNIV010000129.1:0-4007 GCA_031405355.1 Nitrospira sp. | reverse complement strand
TTTGGTTGAACGATACTAACCAGATGAACCAAATGAACCAGACTAACCAAATAAACCGGGCTAGGTAACTTGGTTCGGCGCCAGGCGCCCCTCTAAGACAGCTTGAATATTCTTCAAACAGACCAGTCCCATCTGAACCCTTGCATGCAGGGTGGCAGATCCTAGATGAGGAAGCAGCACCACCTGCTTGAGTTCGGCCAATGCTGGATGGATGGTCGGCTCCTGCTCATAGACGTCGAGCCCCGCACCCGCGATAATTCCAATCTTGAGGCCGTTGACCAACGCTCCTTCATCGACGATCGGGCCTCGAGCCGTATTGATGATGAAAGCGGTGGGTTTCATCCAGGCCAATTCGCGTGCGCCGATCAAATGGTGGGTGGCCGATGTGAGAGGAAGATGGATTGTTACCACGTCGGCTTCCCCGAGTAGATCGTGTAGTGACCGATGTTCCCACTCGCGGGGGAATGAGGTGTCGGCCTTAGGTTGGCGTGTATGGTAGCGTATCGGCATGCGAAACCCTACGGCGCGTTGGGCCACCGCTTGCCCGATCCGTCCCATGCCGATAATCCCCAGTATCTTGCTTGAGACTTCCGTTCCCATGAGTTGCGTGGGCCTCCACCCAGTCCAATGACCGGACCGAACGAGGGCGTCGCCTTCGACGATGCGGCGCGCTGTCGCCAGGATCAACGCCCAAGTCAGGTCTGCTGTGGCATCCGTCAAGACGTCCGGAGTATTCGTGACGATCAGACCACGATCTCGAGCGGCAGCGAGGTCAATATTGTTATACCCAACCGCATAGTTCGCCAAAACTTTCAGCTGAGTGGCTGCATGAATGATTTCGGCGTCGATGCGATCGCCCAGGGTCACGATCGCAACATCGGCCTGGCAGAGTCCTTCACGCAGCGCCGATGGAGTTGGTAATGCATCGACTGGCTCCTGCACGAGTTGAAATTGCTTCCGCACGATAACCATGACGGGATCGGGGAGAAGACGTGAAAGATAAAGGGTGGGGCGTCGGTCGGTCATAGGCGCGTGCTCCTGCTCGGCGATCCGCATCTTAGCAGGATGCTGAAAAAGGCTGCTAGTCTGTCTTGTTCATTTGGTCTGTCCGGTCTATCTGGTCTATTCGGTCTGTCTAGTTAGTCTGGTTCATCTGGTTAGTTTCGTTCAAGCAAACGCACGAGACAGACCAAATAGATTAGACAAACGAGATAGACCAGATAGACCGGGGTTGACCCGGCCTTGTACTGGCCTCGCGAGTCCATCTAGAATGAGCGACCCACTCAATTATGGCCGCACCAACTCTCATTCTGCCTGAACGTTCCCGCGCTATCGCTTCGGACCTTCGTGCTGCCATAGGCGTCGATAAGGTCAAGGATGACTATTCGACGCTTACCGCCTATGCGGTGGATGCGAGCATTTATCGCATGACGCCGAAGGCCGTCGTGCTTGTCGAGTCCGAGGAGGACATCGCCGTCACGGTGCGGTATGCCGTAGAGCGGGGTATCCCGCTGACGCCGCGCGCTGCCGGGACGAATCTGACCGGCTCGGCGATTGGGTCCGGAATTATTCTGGACATCTCGCGCCTGAATCGGGTGCTGGAACTGAATGGTGATGAGCGCTGGGCCCGGGTGCAACCGGGGATCGTTCTGGCGGAACTCAATAAACAACTGGCGCGTGACGGTCTGCTATTCGGTCCCGATCCCTCCAGCGGCGATATGTGTAAGCTCGGCGGGATGTTGGCGAACAACTCATCCGGTCCCCACACGCTGCGGTACGGCGCCGTCAAAGATAATGTGGAGGCGCTACGTGTCTGCCTGCAGTCTGGCGAGTGGCTTGATGCGAGGTCTTATGGGCTCGACGATCCGATCTGCGCCGATCTGCTGAAGGCACACAGGCCGCTTCACAATTTGCAGTTGCTGCTACAAGACCATGCCGCGCTGATTGCGCAGAAACGTCCGACGGTCAGCAAGAACAGTTGTGGCTATAACCTCTTCGGTCTGGTCGATGGAATGGCACGAGGCCGCTTCGATCTTCCCAAGCTGTTTGTCGGCAGTGAGGGCACGCTCGGTCTGTTCAGCGAAGCCACCATTAAGCTGGTCGAGAAGCCTCGCGCGACTCTCACAGCGCTCATCCATTTTTATCGCTTGGAAGATGTGGGCGACGCGGTGCCGCAGTTGCTGGAGTTGAGTCCAAGTGCGTTGGAAGTGATGGATGCCAACACGCTCAATTTGATCGGGCGGGCGAAGCACGGCATCCCGGCAGATGCGGCCGCTACCCTCTTGGTGGAGTTGGATGCTGACGGGGCAGGGATTGATCTCCGCGCCCAGGCCGAGCGCATGACCGAAATCTGTCGCCGCTATCGCCTCACGTCCGATCCCGTGATCGCCTTCGATCCTGAGCAACGAGAACAACTATGGAAGGCCCGCAAGGCCCTCTATCCCACGCTCTATCGATTCGACCCCAAGAAGAAGCCGATTAACTTCGTTGATGACGTGGTGGTGCCGGCTGAACGGATCAGCGAACTCATCCGGTATCTGGAAGAGTTCTTCGCCGGGCAGCATGTACCAGTCGCAATTTTCGGTCATATCGGGAATGGGAACGCCCACATCATTCCCTTGCTCGACGTGAACGACCAAGACGATTTCAGCAAGATGGTGCAGGGCTATCACGAGATACACCAAACGGTCTTAGGCCGCTTTGGTGGCTCGATCTGTGGGGAGCATGGGGATGGCCGGGTGCGAGCGGAATACGTGAAGACGATGTTCGGCCCGGAGCTGTACGACCTGTTTGTGCGGGTGAAGCAGAGCTTCGATCCCTCCGGGGTGCTCAATCCCGGCATCAAGATCAGCGATCGACCCTTCACGGACCATATCGACTATGTGCGATTGTCGAAACCCTGCGCCACTTGCGCCAAGTGCAACGCCGTCTGCCCGGTCTACGACGTGTTTCAATCAGAAGACATGAGTTCGCGTGGCTGGTTCGAAATCGTCACGGATAAGAACTATAGCTATCTTAATTCGAAGCGAGTTGTGGAGGCCTGCCTCAACTGTAAGTCTTGCCGTACCGCCTGTCCAGCTGGCGTCGACGTATCCCAGCTCATCTTGGATCGGCGCGCTGAGCATCCGAACAAAACGGCTGGTGTCATCTTTCGTTTTCATTCACAAACAGTAATATTTGAGCAATTCTTAAAGGTTCTTGCGAGGTATCAATCGATATGGGATCGGCCTCTGATTCGGCGTCTACTCGATCGTCTGACGAAGCCGTTCATGCGTGGTCTCGCCGAAACGGCACGGCTGTCGCCTCAGCTGGTGCTGCCTCGATTGGCTAGACAGCATCTTCGAGACCGCTATCCTGAGTTGATTCCTCAGGCTGGGCAAGTCGCCCGCTCCCCGGTAGCCTATTTCCATGGCTGCGCGGCCAATTACTTCGACGATGGGGTGGGGGATGCCGTGATCGCTGTGCTGCGAAAACATGGGGTCGAGCCGGATCTGCCGCCGCAACGTTGTTCAGGGACGCCGATCGAAACCTATGGGCATCGCGCGTTGGCTAAAGAAGGGGCACGGGTCAATCTTCTGTCGATGGCTGGGTACGACAAGGTGGTGACCGGCTGCGCCTCCTGCACCCTCATGCTGAAGGATTACCCCACCTTGTTTGCCGGTGAGCCGGAGCAAGGAGCAGCCCAAGCTTTGGCCAAACGGGTCACACATATTTCGGAGTTTGTGTCACAATCGCCGGTGAAACCCGCCATGGCCAGTCAGCAGTTCACGAAGTGCAAGGTGGCCTACCATTCCTCCTGTCACCTGCGCGCTGCGGGAGTCACGAAAGAGCCTCGTGCGATTTTAGCCAGCTTGCCGGGAGTGGAATATGTGGAGATGCCGGATGCCGATCGTTGCGCTGGTGGAGCCGGGACCTATCTCGTGAAGGATTTCGAGACATCGCAGCGGATTGTCGAGCGCAAGCGGCGAGCCGTTGAACAGAGCGGCGCCGAAGTTGTGGCCACAAGT
>JANNIV010000128.1:0-6780 GCA_031405355.1 Nitrospira sp. | reverse complement strand
CTCTTGGCATCGTTGCGCAGATACACTCGCGTGGCTCCTGATTCCTGACAAAGGAGATCGGCCAGCAGATCCTTCCGGCGATCTATCCCCGAAGACAATGTCTGCATGACCAAAACATCGTCATAGCGATCCACAATCAAGCCCGGTAATCGATCGGCTTCTCCATAGATGAGACGATAGGCAGTGGTGTCCGTAACGATCTGTCGACGCAGCCTGATTGCCTGCGCGAGTCGCCCCCTCCAAAACTGCTCCGTAATGGGTTCGTCGTCGAAGGTCAGTATCCGCACGCGGATCTTGGAGGCAGGATTGTAGAGGCCTCTGGCGTAGAATCGTCCATTCGGCGCGATGATATCGACCACATCGCCAGAGGCCGGATCGCCGCTGACCTCCTCGACATACCCTGCATAGATCCAGAGATGCCCCAATTCCTCGACCCCGCGTGCGCGCGAGAGGCGAACGCGCCCACGGGAGCTATCATCATGAATAGTCATGGCGTACTTATCCAATGGCGCGAACCGAACGTCAAGCCCTTCCGCGTACGTATAGTTACTTGACGGCGGACTCATGCTATGGTTTGCTGCGCTCATGCATGAAACAACCCATCTTTTCCGCTCCATGAACCAGGAAACTCCATGATGAAACCCATACCAACCATCGGTTCCGCCGTGATCGATCGGCTCCACCAGTTGGGGGTCCGTCATATCTTTGGCATCCCCGGCGACTATGTCCTCAGCCTCTACCAATTGATCGAGGCCTCGCCGATTCAACATGTCGGAACCACACGCGAGGATTGTGCAGGGTTTGCGGCGGACGCTTATGCGCGTATCAACGGCATCGGGGCGGTCTGTGTCACCTACTGCGTCGGCGGACTCAATACCGTGAATGCCATCGCCTGCGCCTACGCTGAACGATCACCTGTGGTGTTGCTCACTGGGTCACCAGGACTTTCGGAGCGTGTTCGCACACCTTACATGCACCACATGGTGCGTGATTTTTCCACGCAACGCGAAGTATTCGAGAAGATTACAGTGGCCGCCATCTCCCTGGACGATCCTTCAACCGCAGAACAGGAAATGGACCGGGCCTTTGCAGCGCTGTTGCGCTATCGCCGCCCGATCTATATCGAAATCCCTCGCGATCTTGTGCATGCGCCGCTGACACACCCGTTACGACCCTTGTGCCTCGACGACGAGCCCAGCGATACCGCCGCGCTGGACGAAGCCATCGCTGAAGTCCGCGCCATGCTGGCTTCTGCCAGACGCCCTGCGATTCTAGCCGGGGCGGAGATCGCGCGATTCGGCCTGCAAGAGGATTTGACTCGCCTGGTCGAACAGCTCAACGTCCCCATCGCTTCAACCCTGCTGGGCAAATCCGTCATCCGTGAAGACCACCCACTCTACGTCGGAATCTACGGCGGCTTTATTGCGCGAGACGAGGTTCAACAGTTTATCAATCAATCCGATTGTCTCCTGATACTGGGGTCGATCCTATCAGACGTCGAAGATCTCAATGCCGACTCGCCACTGATGACGGGAGGCCGCACGATTCATGCGACCGCCGATCGGGTAGCGATCAAGCACCATCGCTACGATGCGATCCGGTTTCAAGACTTCGTGCGGGCGCTGGTGATCAACCCCCTTCCTTCGTTTCCTTCCCACCCGCTGCCGGCGCCGCTCGCCGTTTCGCAAGGCGCCATTGCGCCGGATGCCCCCGTGACCTTAGCTGGACTCTTCCGCCACCTCGATAGTCTGTTGAACCAACACACCCTCGTAATCGCCGACGTCGGAGAATCGCTCTTTGCAGCAGCCGACCTCCATGTCCACCAGCGATTCGAATTTCTCTCTCCCGCCTATTACACCTCGATGGGATTTGCTGTCCCGGCAGCTGTGGGAGCCTCGTTTGCTGATCCTACGCTTCGGCCAATTGTGCTGGTCGGCGACGGTGCCTTTCAAATGACAGGAACGGAACTCTCGACCGCCGTGCGATACGGTCAAACGCCGATCGTCATCGTGCTGAACAACCGAGGCTACTCCACTGAACGGGAGATTCTCGAAGGCCCCTTCAACGACGTCCACGAGTGGCGCTATGAGCGAATCTGCGACATGATCGGAGGCGGAGTCGGTACGCGAATTGCCACCCAAGGGGAGTTCGAACAAGGGCTGACCGCTGCCTTGGCTGACTCCAGCCGCCTACATGTCATGAATGTGCTGCTCAATCCAGCCGATCGCTCAGCCGGCATGGTCCGGCTGGCCCATCGCCTCGCCAAACGACTCTCCACCGATCGACCGTAGCAGACTGGTTTGTTTGGTCTATCTGGTTTGTTTAGTTTGTCTGGTTAAACCAAATAAACAAAATAAAGCAAACAAACCACCCCACCCGTCCTCGAAGTGTAGGGTTTTCCCACCACCCACTTCACCTCGCACCAGGTTTTCTATTCGAACATCCAACGATTGAATGATCCGCTAGTGGCACGTCACCTGCACAGATATGTGCATTGCTGATGCGACGCGGCAGGTGCGTGCGGCACACGACCTTGATACCCGGCCCTGATCCCGCTGCATATCGCTGGAAGCGTCTCGCTCACTGGAGGACCGATGTCAGACTTTTACCAAAACGGTGTCGTCACGGTGCTCCACCGCCTCGGACAACCGAACGTCGACCAACTGGAGCAAGAATTGGTGCGCTATGGTCGCGTCAATCCCATCGCCCTGGTCCTCCCATCGCTCTATGCAGAATTGGGACGCCCGGCATTGAAGGCGATCGTAGAGAGCCTCAAGCACGTGGCGTACCTCAACGAAATCGTCATTTCATTGGATTGCGCCTCGGCCTTAGAGTTTCGCCTGGCTAAACAATTCTTTTCTGTCCTCCCTCAACGAGTGCGTCTCATCTGGAATGACGGGGCGCGCATCCAATCTATCCTCAAGCTCTTGGTCGATCACAACCTCGATATCGGCCTGCAGGGCAAGGGGCGCGGCTGTTGGACCGCCTTCGGCTATGTGCTGGCCAGAAACCACAGCCAGGTCATCGCGCTCCATGACTGCGACATCACAAGCTACGATCGGGAATATCTCGCACGCCTCTGCTACCCCATCGCAAACCCGAATCTCGGTTATGAATTCTGCAAAGGCTATTACAGCCGTGTCACTGATCGCCTGCATGGGCGAGTGACACGCCTGTTCATCACCCCTATGATTCGGAGCCTCCAACAGCTCGTGGGGCCTCACGCGCTCCTGACGTTTCTCGACAGCTTTCGCTATCCACTGGCCGGCGAATTCGCAATGGTACGGGACTTGGCCTGGACCAACAGAATTCCCGGTGACTGGGGTCTCGAAATCGGGGTGCTCGCGGAGGTCTATCGGAACTGCGCCTTGCGCCGCATTTGCCAAGCCGATATTGCCGATGCCTATGACCACAAACACCAGGCACTCTCGGATCACAATCCCGATGCCGGCCTCCTCAAGATGTGCGTTGATATCACCAAATCGCTCTTTAGAAATCTGGCGAGCGAAGGGGTCATCTTATCCGACGGAGTACTCAAGACCTTGCGGGCGACGTATTTGCAAGCCGCTCAAGAAGCGATCAGCCGCTATGAAAACGACGCGGCCATCAACAGCCTCACCTTCGACCGGCACCAAGAACGGACAGCCGTCGAAGTTTTCTTGAAAGGCATGAAGCTGGCCACCGACGGATTTCTCGACGACCCGCTGGGCGTCCCCATGATTTCCAACTGGAGCCGTGTGACCCATGCCGTGCCGGATATTTTCGACCGCCTGATCGATGCCGTCGAATCGGACCACATCTGGGATCCCACGTCAGAATCGGTCGCCATTCCGTCATGAACACCAGTCTCACACCACTGACTGCCGCAACTGAAACACGCATCCAAGATATCGATTCGACAGAGATTCTCGTTGGGATTCCAAGCTACAACAACGCGGATACGGTCGGACATGTCGTGCGGGCCGTGAGCGTGGGCCTTGCCAAACACTTTCCCGGTTGTCGGGCCGTCCTGGTCAACTCCGACGGTGGCTCTTCAGACGGGACGCCGGCCATCGTCGCCCGCACCGCCGTCGATTTCCAATATCTGTTCATCGGCGACCAGCAAAGCATCCTGCATCGGATCGTCACGCCCTACCATGGCATTCCCGGCAAAGGCAGCGCCTTCCGGACGATCTTCGAGATCGCGCGGCGACTGAAGGCCAGGGCCTGTGCCGTGGTCGACGCGGACCTCCGCAGCATTTCACCGGAATGGGTCGAACTGCTACTCCGCCCAATCATGGAAGAGGGATACGACTACGTCGCCCCCTACTATCTGCGCCACAAATACGATGGAACAATCACCAACAGTCTCGCCTACCCACTCACCAGGGCGCTGTACGGGCAACGGATTCGCCAGCCCATCGGTGGGGAGTTCGGTTTTTCAGGCGCCCTCGCGGCCCACTATCTCGACCAGCATGTTTGGGAATCTGAAGTGGCGCGGTTCGGCATCGACATCTGGATGACGACTGAAGCCATTGCCAGCGGCGCACGGGTTTGCCAAAGCTTTCTCGGCGCAAAAATCCATAATCCAAAGGATCCTGCTGCCGACCTATCGGCCATGCTGATGCAAGTGATGGGAGCGCTCTTTGCCCTCATGGAACAACATGAAGACCTCTGGTCCAGACAGGAAAGATCGCGACCGGTTCCACTCTTTGGATTTCCCTACGAGGTTGGGGTCGAACCGGTTCATGTCAACATGGAACGAATGGTGTCGCACTTTCGACAGGGCCTCACAGATCTTGAACCCATCTGGCGGCAGATTCTGGCAGACGACACGTTCATTCAATTGCGAGACACCCAGGGGACATCCGACGCCGACTGTCGTATCCCCGATGAGTTATGGGTCCAGATCGTCTACGATGCAGCCACCGCGTACCACAAACGAATCATGCCACGCGATCACCTCCTCAAAGCCCTAACCCCTCTGTATTTAGGCCGGACCGCCTCGTTCGTCCATGCCACCCAAGGCCTCACGTCGACGGAAGCGGAACAGAAGATCGAAGCCTTGTGCCACACGTTCGAACGCATGAAACCCTATCTGATTGAACGTTGGCAACCGCCGGCGCTGCAGCCAGCAACGCCGGCACTGTTGCATCACGCAACCATCGACGCAGGAGGCGATCATGGATAACTTCATTAACCAAGCGCTTCTAAAACCGTTGGAATTGCTCGGGCTTCAAGTCCTAAACGTGCTCCCGAATGTGCTTGCCATGGGCATTATCCTGCTCGGCGGGCTCTTCACCGCCTGGGCATCCGGTTCCTTCGTTGAACGGCTATTGCGCGTCATCGGATTCGACCGCCTCTGTGACCGGCTGGGGATGAATGCGGCGCTCCTTCGGGGCGGAGTCAAGACGGATCCCTCTCGTCTCGTCGGTCGCAGCATCTATTGGACCGTGCTTGTGCTGGCTTCGATTGCGGCGCTAGGAGCCCTGAACCTGACTCCGATCAACCAGTTCGCTCAGTCACTGCTGGCCTATGTGCCCCATCTGGTGACAGCAGCGGTGATTCTACTGGCCGGATACTTTCTCTCGAACTTTGTATCCCGGGCCGTCCTCATTGCCGCGGTCAACGCCGGACTGCCTCCCGCCCGACTCATCGCCACCTGTTCGCGCTGGGGGATCCAAGCCCTAGCGGGCGCCATGGCGTTGGAACAACTCGGCATTGCCCAGCATATCGTGGTCGTGGGATTCGGCATTACCTGGGGAGGAATTGTGCTGGCCGGAGCCATTGCATTCGGACTCGGCGCGACCGACCTGGCCAAAGGGTTTTTGGAGCGACGGCTGGTGGGCCGATCCAAACCAGGCGCGGTCGATGATCTCCATCACTTGTAACGGCACAAGACCATGCCCAACTTGATTGTCTTCACAGACTTGGATGGCTCGCTCCTGGATGGGACGACCTATTCCTACGAAGCGGCCACACCGGCGCTCACTGCGCTCCGCGAGCAAGGCATTCCCCTCGTACTAGTGTCGAGTAAAACGCGCGCGGAAATGGAACCGCTTCGCCAGCGCCTCGACCATCATGACCCGTTCATTGTCGAAAACGGCGGCGCGGTGTTTATCCCTCATGGCCTCTTCGACTTTCCTTTCGAACGCATGCGAACCAGGTCTCCCTACCAGTTGATCGAATTAGGCCTTCCCTACCACATGCTGCGCGAGGTCCTGAAACAAATCGAAGATGCGGTGGAAACGCCGTTGCAAGGCTTTGGAGATCTGTCGGTCGAAGCCATCATGCAGGTGACCGGGCTCCCGCACGCCGACGCGGTCCTGGCCAAACAACGGGAATACGACGAGCCCTATCTGCTACAAGGCCCTCAACCGCTCATCGAAGAGGTCTGCCGGCAAATCGTCACCCGAGGCCTTCGATGGACAAAAGGAGGACGGCTCTTTCATCTGATGGGAGATAACAATAAAGGGGAAGCCGCGTCCGTGCTCCTGCGTTGCTACCTTCGCCAACAACGCATGAGCGGGCAAGCGGAACGGATCGAAACGGTGGGAATCGGGGACAGCATCAACGACGCCCCCCCTCCTCGCCATGGTGGATTACCCCATTCTCGTGCAGAAACCGGACGGATCGTACGACCCTGATCTCCACCTGACCGGAATGATCCGTGCGCCCGGTATAGGCCCGGCGGGATGGAATGAAGCGGTCCTGGAACTATTAGCGCAGGTATCGTAAGACCGCCTGAACGGACACGCAAATAAAGAACCCCGCCCTTCCGAGCGGGGCTTTCAGTATCCT
>JANNIV010000127.1:0-3965 GCA_031405355.1 Nitrospira sp. | reverse complement strand
TAACGTAGACTCATCTACGGAGAGACTATACCTATGCAGCCACGATGCCGAATGCGAGTGCCGGTCCACTACCCTGCAAGTATCCAAAGCGATACCGAAGCCGGAGAGGGAGTCTTGTTCGATCTCTCACCTGCCGGCTGTAGAATGCGCAGCGACATCGCGCTGAATGCGGGAAGCTATCTCACACTCAGAATAGCCGTTGCCCAGGAACCGACCCCTCTGGCAGTAGAAGTCTCGGTGGTTCGCTGGTGCAAAGACGGGCATATTGGAGTGGAGTTTCTGCGGTACAGTCAGGGAGACCGTGAACGAGTGTCTAATCTGGTAGCGGACCTGCCACCAATGCCGATACCTACTCATTCTGATCACGCGACATCGACCCTCAGCGCCGTAGGCTCTTAACCTTTTCTGTCATACAGCCCCTGCTCCTAGAGGAACCCCGTCGTGGGCAAGCCCACCGCTACGAGGGGGGAGAATGTCTACTTTTCACGAACGTGGAAGGTATTGTCGTGCGGGTAGATTCCTCTGCTCGAATGCAGAGACAAGACGGAGGCCAGACTACCTCATTGCCAAGTCTGGCTATAATCGGCCTTCGTCGAGCTCGATCACATCGGCCCAGGTGGTGACAGGAGGGAGGGACACAACCGGCACGCCGCGCTTCGTAGCGATGTCATGAACGCGCCCCTGAAACCGCTGGTGCGCCGCATCATCTTTGGGACCGGAAGTCAGGAGTCCCTGGCTCCATTGCGCGATTTCTTGTTCCGACGGTTTTCGACAGTTGGCCTTCACCCAAGCCAGCAAATCCTCATCCGTTCCACCGGCCAACACCCGCTGCTCAAAGGCCTTCGGATCGATCTGGAGAAAATCGACCAGATACTTATCGAACCCCACCGTAATGTAGTTGTATTCCTGAATCTTGCCTGCATGCCGCAGACGAATCTTGTCAATAAACCGCCCCAAGTGGGCAATGCCACCGAGTATGGCCTTGGGACTGCGGGGATACTTCATCATCTCAGCTTTCTCCGGACGATTATCTTGTTTGACCTTCAGGCCTTGCCCCGCGAAACCCAATAGCCAGGCTTGCGTTTCAGATGCATGACGGCTGCTATATAGATCACTTTCCCTTCGACAGCATAGATGATGCCATAGGGAAACCTCTGAAGGAGATAGCGCCGGAATCTCCCTTTCAGGATGCGCCACACGGTGGGATGTTGCTGAATTTGTTCGAAGGCTGATTCAACCGAGTCCACGAACTCTTGTCCCAGCCCCTCTCGGCAATCTTCATAGAACAATGCAGCTTGGTGGATTTCCTCCTTCGCGGCGAGATCGAGGCGGACGCTCAATGATGGAGTTCCTTGCGTATCTCACGCAGTGCCTTGCCCGCAGAAACGGTCTTTGTCGCCTTTCGCTTCCACGCCCCAAAGCGTTTCTCGGCCTCTGCGATCCACGCTTCATCTACGGCTGTAAGCGGTTCGTGCTTCATCTGTACAAGCAGTCGCTCGGCCAACCGTTCGCGTTCCGTTGCGGGTAACTTCTGCGCCTGCTTTTCGAGGGCCAACGCTCGTGCAGTCATCGCCTTCCTTTGGTAGGAGAACCTACGAACACGTAGAGAACTTTACAAGGTTTGACCAGTCGTTGCAACGGCAGGACAACCTCCCGTTTATCTATGGTGATGCCCCGCCGGACTCTCCCTTTGCAGAACATGTTCAACCGCTGCAGGTCACTTGCTCAGAAAAAACTCCCGGTACATTTTCTTGTCTTTGCGCCAAGACGATGTCACACAACAAGATGTGACCTTTATAACGTTCGCTGTCTCTTTGTCGATCCTTCTTGGTGACGTGGCTGGACTAGGTTTCCCCCCCGCTGATGATCTCCCGAAACAAATCCTGCCAATTGCCAGTCTCGCCGCCATCCACGGCTTTCTTAATCCGCGCCAAGTCGGTCGCTAGAACAACGCAGGCTACACGCCCATTCTTCTTGCCTTCCACCCTTTCTAATATTCGTCGGCACATTTCTTGGTGATCGCCTTTCTCATATCTCAACTTGGCCAAACGAGCGTACTGATCGTCGCTCATAACTATACGGCTCGGCAACGCACTCTGCGGCGGCCCGTTTGTAACCATCTCCACCTTGGTGCCGCTGAAGCTCAAGTCCAATTTTCCCTTGGCATCCTTCTGGACTATGGTCTGGATGTGCGCGATTTCGTGAAGCTTGTGATGGACATACTTGGAAGGCATGCCCATACGGATGCTGCCATCGAACCATTCGTGCGGGAATTGATGGATTAAGGCTTTCCACACTAAGCTGCCTAAGATATCAACGATGTGCTTGTGCTCCTCAGGCTGCTCACTCTCGATTTCCTTCATCGTGCTTCCATGCATGAGTCCATTTCGCGTCTGGTCCAGACGCTTGAACATTGCGTCATCACATTCCTTGTCTACGGCGGTCAATAACGCTTGAATTGCTTGTTTCTGATACCGCTTGTGGACAGGATGTGTATTGCATGATTCGCAGAACAGCGGCGAGTTGCAATGAGGGCAATTGCTCGGCACCTTCTCTTCCCCCTTTTGAAACTCAGCAATGATCTCCAGCGCAAACCAAAAGTATTGAAATTGATCACTCGGCACCGTCGCGTTGATGCCTAGACGGTACCAACGCATGGCGCGCCGAATTGCGGACGGGAGCTGGAATTCTGAAAGCCGCTCTATAGCCTTGGTGGTGTGTTCGCCTAAGAACGGCTGGGGATCCTCGTGATCAATTTCGTCCCCCCAGAAAAGTATATCTCGCATTCCGCTGTCGGGGGTGCAATCCACAATCTGCCGAATCCTATGGGGCGCAAATGCTGATCCGCTCGCAAATGCAAACATGTTGAGACAGTCTGCCAATCGATCTTCCGCAAGTTCCATTGCCTCGTCTAAGTCCGGCGCATCGAAGTAGAGATGCAATGACAAGAGAAACGGCGTGGAGTAGTTGGGGCGCGGAATATTCTTGATGAGTGCACGATAGAGCCCTTGGGGATGCTTGATTTGCAAGCGCAGGTCGTCTGCCACTACCGAGCATTCAGACCTGATCTCGTAGTTCGCAACGACTTGCATGCCCATACTCCTATGCGACTTACGTGTCCAGCTCGAGCAACGCACTGCTCAGACCGATGTGCCACATAACTATTAAGTGAGCAGCGGCAGAGAAATGGCTACAGGCAGCCTATCCCTGATCGCGCCAGAACTCTGGTGACTGAAAAGCTGAGAAGATCATCCGCATTTCGAGGATCTGTGTCAATGACCGCCCAAAAGAATACACTGCCATTCTCGCGGCCTATCTCCCTATTGACCCACAGCCTATTTCTGCCGAGCAGGGGCCGCGCAATTTGCCCAACCCCAACCAGTCTGCGAAGATTCGAATGGCATCTGGAACTGTTTCAGACTTTTATAGGTGTGTCGGGGCGCAGAGCGAACTTTGCGAAGGAGCAGGAACCCACCGAGACTCAGGCAAAAGGAAAGCTGGAACTGACTGAGGCACTGCGGTCGCGTGCGGGTGGCGCGGCGAACTGGATGCCTCACCGCGCGGAGCGGGGGCCCTACACCGGGCGGGGTGCGAGCACGGTGGGGCTGTTCGCCGTGACAGGACCCGCATATGACCGCAGCCGAAGGAATTCCAGAAGGCTTCCGCTCGGATGAGTCCGGAAGGGTCACTCCGAGAGGCAAGGAAGCGAGGAGCCCTGGCCCGCCCTGATTTTGATACGAGATTGCTGACAGGTCGATCAGAAGTTACGAGGCAGCTTTCTTCGCTGATCGATTCGCTTGCAGATACTTATCAATCCCCGCCGCCATCTTTCGCCCTTCGGCGATAGCCCAGACGATGAGCGAGGCGCCGCGTTTGGTGTCGCCGCCGGCAAAGACACCGTCGAGGTTGGTCATGAAGTTTTCGTCAGCAGTCACCGCGCCACGGGCGTCGTACTTCACGCCTAG
>JANNIV010000126.1:0-8623 GCA_031405355.1 Nitrospira sp. | reverse complement strand
ATCGATAGAACCAAGTTTATGTGAGACTCGCGTGAAAAGCGGGACGAGCGAGACGGTCTGAAGGCTGGGCTAAGGTTGAAGCTTGAAAGGCTGAAGGTACGTTGAACCTGAATGTGGAATTTTGAATATGGAATGTGGAATTTTCTGAATTCCTACTCCGACAATTTAACATTCACCATTGATCATTTTCTCATCAACTCCTCCTTCACCCCTTCATCCCTTAACCCCTTCAGCCTTCCGCATAGCCTAGCTCGGAAGAATCTCGCTGAGCGCCGATCGCTCGACGCGCCCGATATTGCCCCACTGTTCCGCCATCGGGATCAATGAGTGAATCCTTGTCTCGACCGTTCCCAGCCGCTGCCCCAAGGTGGAAGTTTTGCGATAAGCCGCGACCATGAGAAAGGATCGCAACCCTTGCAAAAACATTATGATCATTGTCGCCTGCACACGGCCGGCCAGATTGTAGAGGGCCTCGACTTGCTGGAAAATCGGATCAAGCTGAGACGCCGTGACAAAATCTGTCGCGCCCTGCGCGCGTATATTTGCAAGCGTGGAACTGATGATCGGGACACGCATGCGGACTTCTTCAATGAACTCGTCGTCGAGTCGGTCGAGTTCAGCTAAGATACGCATGACGCCGGCGACATCCAGACTGTCGAGTTCCTCTTCGGCTCGCTGAATCACCGCCTCCAAGACATCGCGAGCCGGCTGGAGCGACCGGGCACGTGCTTGTTGCAAATCTCGAAGGGCATCAAGGAGCGGAACACTGGAGTTCACGGTGAGCTGAACCTGTACCTGGGGAAGCGAAGATTGTTCCATTTCAGCGCCAGGAAGCGCTTGCACGAATTCGCTCGCCCTTTCCACTGGAACGGTATCGATCCCGACAGAATTGTCCTCTTGGTCTTCCGCTAACCGGCGCACGGCGAGAGTAATCCGATCCAACCCCGCCTGAAGTGACTGGAGCGCCACCGACATCGCATGGGGCTCTTGGCGGCCCACATCATGGAGAATCGGAAGCAGATTCGAGGCCATCTGCTCGATAACCTGAAGCTGTACTGTCGACGCTGATTTGCCAAGATTTGTAATTCCATGCAAGAGAATCCCGTAGAGCTTCGGACGCACCGTTTCGTTGGCCCCTTCAGCAAGCTGTTTCACCACCGTCTGAATTTGAGCCAGCCATTGATGCGCTTCGAGAGCGAATAACCCGATCACTTCTTTTTGGAAACTGGCATCCGCAAGATCCTGCGCAGGGGACCGCACAGTCCATCGCTGCTCGCCAGACCGAGACGCTGTTCCCTCTTCCGGCCCAGACGTTATGGACTCGACAGCATCTTTGATTGCACTTGCGAGAGAGTCCAAGCCATCCAAAAGCGCCGTAAACTGATCGGATGCCTGAGGGAGGGGATCAGATGCCTTCTCACCAGCCTCATCTACGGGAAACGCTGCCCGCGCGACATCTGGCGGCTCCAGCGTTTCGATGACCGACACGAGGGGAGTACAGCTCAGATCCATCTGCCGCCCATCCTGACCATAGCCCGTATCACTCTCGACCCAGACGACCGGCCGGAGTGGAAAGCGCGTATTGACGCGTATGACAGATCCGACTTCACCGGTAGTCAATCGTACCGACGTACCCAAGGGATATGCCGATAACTCCTGGATTAAAGTTTTGACAATTTCGCGAGGGAACGCCGTCCGTTCCGCCACCAACAATTCTCGCACCGCTTCGTGAGGGAAAAATCGTCGGCGATATCCACGCGGGCTCACGAGGGCGTCAAAAACATCCACCAGGCCGATGATTTGAGCAAACTCATTGATCTGCCGTTCCTTCAGCTTGTTCGGATACCCCTGACCGTTCCACCGCTCATGTGCCTGGCGCACGACTTGCGCCAGCCAGTCGTATTTCAACCCCGCCTTATGAATTGCCTGATAGCCGAGTTCTGGATGTTGTTCAATCAACGCGCGTTCATCAGAGGTCAGCCGACCAGGTTTAGCGATCAGCGATTGCGGCACGGCAAAGAGCCCGACATCGTGCAACAGCCCCGCGAGGGCAAGTCGTTCCAGCTCTTTCCCATGATATCCCAGCCCCACGCCGACCTTTGTCGCCAGAATCCCGACATTCACGAGATTCGTAATCAGCGGAGGGCCTGCCGGACCACTCATAGCCTGAACGAGCAATCGATCGCTTCTTTTGAGCGTCGCCACAACTTCCGTCGCCAGGGCAGATAGTGGCTCTAAATCGAGTGCGTCTTGCCGCTGCACGGCAAGAGCCACTCCCGTCAATTGCTCCTGCGCTCTGCGATACCAGTCGGCCGTGCTCAGTTCGTTCATGGCGTGGGACCGTCCTCAAATAAGCGTGATCCGAAGGCTGAAGGCCAGTCGAGGCTAAATGTTGAATTTTGAATGTGTAATGTTAAGTGTTCTGAATTCCGATTCCGGCAATTCCACATTCATCACTCCACATTCAAAATTCAACATTCGGCCTCAGTCCGCCTGGAGCGCCTGATCGATCGCGGCACGTTGAGCTCGTCCATGCTCCACCCACAGGCGAAGGGCATCTCCCATCATGTGCAGCCGCGACATCACCGATTCCACCCTTATTGCAGCCAGACACACTCGCCGCTCCGTCACCACGGTCAGCAAACTGTGAAGACCGGTGAAAAATATCATAGCCGAACCAGCATTCACTTGCTGAGCTTCTGTTCGCAGGCGTGCGGCGTCTTGAAGAGAGGTTTCGAGTACCTCTAGGTATGCCGAAGCCTGGCCTCCGCCCACTCTAAGTGCGCCAAGCTTTTTCACAATCTCAGGCACTTGCTCATCAATCACTTTCAGAAACGACTCTTCCGCTTCAGCCACCCGCGCAAGATATCCTTGAATGATCATGGGGTCGATACCCTGGACACCGGCCTGAATCTGCCCTTCCATCTGCTCAATCAGGCTCAGAATCACGTTACGCCCGGACCCCGTATCGGAGGACTGTTTATTTTGTAGTTCCTGAAGCGTTTTTAGAAACTTTTTGGGAGAGAGACCGGCATCAGCTATCTCAGCCACCACACCGCTTCCTTCGTCGTCGAAGGAAACGCCCGTCGCCTGGGTCAATGCTGTATGGATCTGTCCCAGCTGTTTACAGAGCGAAAGAAAGTCCTGAGCGGATTTCGCCTTCAGCGGATCCTGGAGGGATTCGATAAACGGAAGCGCTGCGAAGCTGGCTTGCGTGACGCTTGGAAGATCGATCGTAGCGGCAGACCCTCCGAGATTCGTCACTCCTGCCGATATTGTACTAATGAGCTTGGCATGCCGATCTGGCGCCGGCCCCTGTTGCAACTCATCAAGAGCGTCATGAATACCCTGAAGCCATTCACGCGCTTCCTGAACAAAGAGAACGACCAGCTCTTTGTTAAAATCGTCTGTGTTGTCGGCAGCCATGATGTCAGTTCTTCAGAGCAGTGACGATCCACGAAATGGAATCGTTCCGGATCAAGGCCGTCGTTTTCCGTTTCCCAACTGGGAAGCCAATCCCGCGATCTCGCCTATCTGTCTCGCCATTTCTTCAAATCGTTTGGTGGCTAGCTCGGCCTCTTGTTCAGTTCTAGCCATGCGCTTCGCAAGCAGGCTATTTCGTTCCCGTTCCATCTGAAGTAATGTTTCAAACTCATGGACTTGCTTCGAAACGCGCTCAGCCTCGGAGAAATGTGAGGCAAGAACCTTGGTTCTTTCCCGTTCAGCAGCAAGCGCTTGCTCCATCTCGGTCATCTGTTCAACCAATTGCGTGGCAGCCTGGCGTTCGACCTGCAGCGCTGCCTCCAGCTCTTGCACACGACTCGCGTTCTGCTGCATCCCGGCCAAACGCGATGCCTGTTGTGCGATGCCTTCGCCTTTATTTTGGAGCAGCGTCTCCAAGGCTTGAACGCGCCGGTCGATGCTCCACACTACAGATGTCAGCTTCTCGGCTTCAGCTGTCCGCTCTCGTTCGGTCTTGAGTGTGAATTCAAGTTCATGCACCCGAGCAATCGCGCTATCAGCCTGCACCAGTTTTTTCTTCAGTCGGGCAGACTGTTCACGCTCCCTAATGGCCACATGAATATTCTGAAGCCATTCCTGTGCCTCCTGAATAAAGAGATCGACCAGCTCTTTCTGAAAGTCGTCTGTGGTATCGGCAGCCATGACATCAGTCCTTCACGACAGTATTGGGCTACGAGAGGAATTGCACAAAATCAGGGTCGCTGTTTTCTGCTCCCTAGCTGAGAGGCCAATCCCGCGATCTCGCCGAGCTTTCTCGCCATCTCTTCAAACCGATTGGAGGCTTGCTCGGACGCTTGCTCAGCTTCGGAGAGGCGCACGGCAAGATCTTTACTTATTTGTTGTTCAGCAGCAAGAGCTTGTTCTAACAAGCACACCCGCTCAGCACCTTGCTCACTCACAGCCACACGACGAGTCAGCTCCCTCGTGTGCTCCTGCTCCTGTGCAAGCTGTTGCGACACTTGTTGGTAGCGAGTTGCCGCCTGTTCCATCTCAGTCATTTGTTCGACCAGTTGCCTGGCTGCCTGGCGCTCGGTCTGCAGTGCTGCCTCTAACCCTTGAACATGCTTACTCTGGCTCTCCACCGCAGATGCTTGCATCTTGGCCTCAGCCGTTCGCTCTCGTTCAATCTTGAGCATGTATTCAAGTTCTTGCATCCGCGGGGCGGCATTGTCGGCAGCTGCAAGTCGCATCTTGAGTTGGGCAGCTTGCTCTCGCTCCCTTGTTAACATTAATTCAAGTTCCTTGACGCTGCCCAGCTGTTCTTCGAGTTGCACCACTCGCTGCGTGGTGTACTCCACTCGGTCTCGTTCGATCCGAAGCTCTTCTTCTAGTGATGTCACTCGTGTTTCTACTTGCCGGCGAGCCGCTAATTGATCTCCGCTCACACTCGATCCTTGAATTGACTCAATAGGTGCCATCACCTTCTCGATTGTTTTCTCCGCAGGCGTAGCCATACTTTTCCGCTTGGCCAACAGCTCGAGCACGCGGTCCTTGAGAGAGGTACCTTGGAATGGCTTTTTCAACACTCCATCGGCGTGACAAGATTCAGCCTGCTTCGTGACCTCATCGTTCACGATGCCGGAGATCAAGAGCACCGGCGTGTTCGCCAACGCCCTCTGCGCGCGCACGAACGTGCACACCTCGTAGCCGCTTCTATCCGGCATAATCACATCTGACACGACCACGTCAGGAGTCTCTTTAGCCAAATAGGCCAATGCCTCCTCGCCGTTCGCAACAAGTGTCACTCCAAATCCAGCTTCCGTCAGCAACCGTTCGGCGACTTTCCGGACTGCGATACTGTCGTCGGCAATTAATACTGTCGTCATAGTCGTTGCCTTTCTCCAGAACTCTTATCGCGTGACTGTATCCTGTGCCGCTCTTCCTAGTCTCCGCAATGCCACAATAGTCACATCGTTTTCGCCGATCATAACTGAGCCCAGCGATTCGATATCCCTTCCGCCGTTCTGGCGAATCGCCGCCGCATCCACCGTTGCGATAGACGGCACATCGGCATCGATGCAGATGGCCATCGGCCCATCGAGGTGGCGAGCCACCAAACAGAGTAACGGATCTCCCTGCACGATGCGCCTCAATCTGGATGCCAAGTCATAGACCGGCATCACATGATTATCCCGCTTCAGCATGGCCTGTACGAACGGAGTCCGACTTGGCACCGGAATGCTTCCGATCCAGGGCGACAGCCCACCCACATCCTCAGTCCGTGCGGCCAGCTTTATTCCACCGACGGAAAATACCACCACATTCCACGGCCGTTTTGGGGCCTGAACTTGTTGTTCTCTATGAGCGGCCCTCAGCATGACCCACCGATCGCTGCAGGGGTTGCCGCAACTATCTGTTCGGCCTGCTCAATGGACACAGATTCTGCATCAGCCAACTCTCCCAGTACCCACGAAGGATTCAGGATCAATACCAACTGATCCTGGTAAAATATGATTCCCCCAAACCAATATCGTTCCTCGCGTTGAAACTGCGGTGGCAACGGAAGACAGTCTTTCCGTTCTACGTCCGTCAAACCCAACACTTGCTCGATGCGAATGGCGCCCTGGGACCGGCCGTTAGAGTACAACACTGTCCTCATATCGAGACCGGTCAAGTCAGCTGCCACTGAAAGTCGTTCGACAAGATCAACCGGTTGACAGACCAGTCCAGCCACAGTCACGGCCTGTTCATGACCGGTCTCGTCTTGCGTGAGAATACCGCGAACCCCAGCTGCTGGCAGAGCAAAATAGCTGAGGCCTAGACGAAAGACCAAGAAACTGGCCATCTCCTCGATCATGTTCGTCGAATTGTAACGACCTCGTAAGCTCATAATCGATAGATCCTATTCAACTGTCCGATGCCAGGGAGTACTCCAAGAACCGGATGTCCTGAATTCTATTGGTGCACAACGGATTCTTTGCCGATCCAGCGTTCAATTTCCTGGATCAAGGCCCGCTCTTCAACCGGCTTGGCAATATAGGAACTCGCTCCGATACTAAGCGCCGTTTGCCGGTGTTTGTCACCGGCCCTCGTCGTCATAACGATGACAGGTGTCCGCTGCGTTTGCTCCCGGCTGCGCAGTCCCTGAATTACTTCAAAACCATTGAGCTTCGGCATCTCGAGATCTGTAATGATCAGCCGATAGTTTTCCTCAGATGCCTTCCGGAGACCTTCTTCTCCATCCACCGCGGTATGGACATCATACCCGGCTGATTCCAGCATCCGGCCCACGAACTTTCTGATGCTCAAGGAATCGTCGATCAAAAGGAGCAACGGCTTCAAGGCGTTCGGCTCCTGGGAATCGGCATATGGATCCAGCGAGCCCGTCGCCGCCATCGTATATGATGGCAACTCAGTTACCACAGCGGCTTGCCCCTCTCGCGCTAGCAATCGAGCAGGATCCAACACCAGAACCACACGCCCTTCCGGATCAATGGTTGCGCCGCCGAAACTGGAACGCTCTAAGGATTTCAACGACCCTAATGTCTTAATGACGATTTCCTGGCGACCGAGCAATTCATCGACACCGATTCCGATCATCCCGGCAGCTGTCCGCACAATGACCACCGGCTTCCCAATTTCCACCGGCACTCTGTTTCCAGTCAGAATCTGCTGAAGCGGCTGCACATCAATCGCCTCGTCGCCGATATGCAAAATCGATCGTTCACCCATCTGTTGGAACGAGTCGGTGGTCAACATGGTGACTTCGCGCACCGCCGGAAGAGGAATCGCATAGCGCTCAGTCCCTGCCCGCACCATCAGAGCCGTGGCAATCAATAATGTGAGAGGGAGACTCAAGGTAAACTTTGTCCCCACGCCTCGAACGGATTCGACATCGATATGGCCGTTCATGCTTTCAATGACACGTTTGACCACATCCATGCCGACTCCTCGCCCTGCCTGATCGCCGATCTGGTCGGCCGTCGAAAATCCCGGCACGAAAATAAACTTGATGACTTCTGACTCTGGCATCGAACGGGCCACCTCGGGACGGATCAGTCCACGCTCGACTGCCTTTGCCCTGATCTTTTCGACGTCGAGCCCAGCCCCATCGTCTTCAACTTCGATCAACACTGTATTCCCTCGATGCGCCGCGTGGAGATATATCGTGCCGATCGCAGGCTTCCCCTTTGACACGCGATCGGCCGCAAGCTCGATTCCATGATAGACCGCATTGCGCACGAGGTGAATCAAGGGATCGACCAACCGCTCTACGACAACCGAATCGACTTCGGTATGCTCACCGGACGTGAGCAACCTCACGTCTTTCTCTGTCGCGCGAGCCATCTCACGCGTGGCACGGTGGAACCGAGTGAAGGGCGTGCCGATCGACACCATGCGGGCTCGAGCGATTTCATCACGCATACCGAGTGTCAACTGCGCCAAGTGACTCATGTCTTCATGAGAACGGCGAATCGATCCGCTCAATTGAGTCATCGACTCTGAAATATCCGCCGTAACTTCGCTGATGCGACGAGCTAAAATATTGAAATCGTCGTACTTGTCGAGTTCAAGGCTGCCGAAGTCACTGATGCCAGTAAATCCTGGAGTCTGGGCTGTTGCTAAATCAGAGGAAACAGTCGGAAGTGTGAAGGTGTGTTTTTCCTCGAACGAATGAACCGACTCCACCAGTCGCCCTTTGTAGACCAATACTTGTTGCGAGAGCTGCTCAAGTGTTTGCAGCCGCTGTTCGAGCCGCCCTCGACCGATGACGAGCTCACCGACGAGATTCAGCAACCGTTCTAAGCGATCACGGCTGACGCGGATGACTTCGCGATCTTCTGCGGATTTACCGTCCGCCGCATTGGCAGGCTCGACTTCTTCTTGATTGCCCGGTTCTTGGTCCACCTGCGCATCGACGCAGTGGACTGCTGAACCAGACTCAACCACTTGAGCTGCCATCGGCTGATCCAGCTGTTTGAGCTCTTGCAACGCAACAACAAATCGCCGGCGAAGCAGTTCAAGGGAACCGGAATCCCTCCGAGTCAACATACGAACCACATCGACCCATCGCAACAGTACATCCGTATGCCCAGGGTGAATCTTGACGCGTCCCTCGCGCACCGCCCCCATGAAATCTTCGACATAGTGCGTCAGATCG
>JANNIV010000125.1:0-3630 GCA_031405355.1 Nitrospira sp. | reverse complement strand
TGACGATCGACGAGGATCTGATGGATGCAGCGGGAATTTTGCCCTATGAAGCGATCGTCTGCTCCAATCTGAATAATGGCGAACGGTTTATGACCTATGCCATGGCGGGCAAACGCGGTGCGGGTGAGATCATCCTCAATGGGCCGACGGCAAGGAAAGGCGCCGTCCGCGATCAGATTATCATCTTCTGTTATGAGTATTATTCAGACGAGGAAATCAAGCGGCATGTCCCCAAGATCGTTCAAGTGAACGAAAAGAACAGGATAGTTGCCGGAAAGACGAAACGCTGATGTCGCTTCACAAGCTTTCACTCTACGATCTCCATGAGAAATTCACTGCCGGCGAAGTCACGGCAGTGGAGATCGTGCGTGCCTATGGCTTGCGGATCGGCCAGGTGGAGCCCAAAGTAAAGGCCTACGTCACGCAAGTCCAAGATGCGGCGGTTGCGCAAGCAACCGCGCTCGATAATTCCTTGAAAGGGTGGCGGAAGACTTTGCCGATGATGGGTATGCCGTTGGCGATCAAAGACAATATTTGTACCGAGGGGGTGCTCACCACCTGCGCGTCCCGTATGCTCGGGAACTTCGTTCCGCCATACGATGCGACCGTGATAGCCAAACTGCGCGCGCAGGGGTATCTGCTGCTCGGGAAAACAAACCTCGATGAATTTGCCATGGGCTCATCGACCGAGAATTCCGCCATTGGCCCCAGCCGTAATCCCTGGAATTTGCAGTGTGTGCCGGGTGGATCCAGCGGAGGATCCGCAGCGGCTGTCGCCGCCGACGAATGTGCTGCGGCCTTGGGGTCGGATACAGGCGGGTCGATCCGCCAGCCTGCGGCGTTCTGTGGGGTGGTGGGTCTCAAGCCGACCTATGGGCGGGTCTCACGGTCTGGGTTGATTGCCTTTGCCTCTTCGCTCGATCAAATCGGGCCGATTACAAAAGATGTGCGGGATGCCGCCTTTCTTCTCGGAGCCATTGCCGGGCACGATCCGTTGGATTCGACCTCGACCGATGCCCCGGTGCCGGACTATATGAAGGCGCTCAAGAAAAAAGATCTCAAGAAGCTGAAGGTCGGCGTGCCGGTTGAGTTTTTTGCGGAAGGCTTGGACCCTGAAGTGGAGCAGGCGGTGCGGGCTGCGATTCAGGAACTGAAAGCCCTCGGTGGGGAGATCAAGGAAATTCAGTTGCCGCGGACAGATGCGGCGGTAGCCGTCTACTATGTGATTGCCACGGCCGAAGCCAGCTCGAATCTGGCGCGATATGACGGGGTGAAGTTCGGGCTTCGCGCCAAAGAGACCAAAGACCTGCTCGAGTTGTATATGAAGACGCGGCAGGAGGGCTTTGGGCCGGAAGTGAAGCGGCGGATCATGCTGGGAACCTATGTCCTCAGCGCCGGGTATTATGATGCCTATTATGGCAAGGCCCAGGCAGTACGGACATTGATTCGCCAAGATTTCGAGGCGGCGTTTCAGGACGTCGATCTCATCGTGACGCCCGTGACACCCACGCCCGCATTCAAGTTTGGAGCGAAGAGCGAGGATCCGCTCCAGATGTATTTATCGGACATTTTCACCATTTCGGCGAACCTCGCCGGGGTGCCGGCGATTTCGTTGCCCTGCGGATTCAGTCAGGCAGGGCTTCCCATCGGGTTGCAGTTGATCGGCCGCCCTTTCGAAGAAGAGACGCTCTTGCGAGCGGCCTATGCGTACGAACAGAGTACGCAATGGCGAACGAAAAAGCCGGCGGTGCGGTGAGGGGTAAGGGAAAGGGGTAATGGGGGTAGAGGGATAGAGGGGTAAGGGGGTAGAAGAGGGGTAGCGGGGTAGCCGGAGGAGGAAGAATATGACATTCGTTGAAATGGCTGCGATTCTTGTGGCTGTCGCATTTGCGGTGCTAGTGGGTTTTCTCGTGCCCATGTTGGTTCAAATTCGCAAAACCGTGGCGGAGTCCGAACAGCTTCTCGCCAAAATGAACCACGACTTGCCACCGCTGATTGACGAACTCCGGACGATGAGTCACAAGGTGAACGATCTGGCCGAACAGGCTCGCGGAGGAGTTGAGCATGCAACCGTGCTCTTGCACGCGGTCGGAGAAGTGGGGGAGTCGGTGCAACAGGTTCACAATGTCGTTCGAGGATCAAGCGGATCGATGTTAACCAATGTGGCGAGTGTGGTCGCAGGGTTTAAAGCTGCAACCCAGGTCATGAAGGAACGGTTTCGAGAAGAAGGAGGGCATCACAATGGCGGATGATCGAGGTTCTTCATCAGCGGGGATCTTGCTCGCATTTTTGAGCGGCGCGGCGCTAGGTACGGTGGCGGCGTTATTGCTGACTCCGCAGACCGGACGTGAGTCACGCGAGCAGTTGCGTGGCTATGCCCGTCGCGCAGAGGGCAATCTGCGCGATCTGGCAGGCAGCGCAGGCGAGACGTTTGAGGAGGTCGTGGGGGAAGGGAAGGAATTCGTGGACTCGAAGAAGGCGATCCTGCGCGAAGCGTTCGACGCCGGCCGCGAGGCGATGCGACGTGAGCGCGATCGGCTGCATGAAGAGGATCGCGCTGAACGATGATCTACGAAGTCGTCATCGGCGTGGAAGTGCATGCGCAGCTGCGGACGAAGTCCAAGCTGTTTTGCGGCTGCGGGACGCGGTTCGGGCTCACGGCCAATAGCCAAACCTGCCCCTTGTGTTTGGGACTCCCCGGCACGTTGCCGGTGATCAACCAGGTAGCGGTGGAGATGGCGGTGCGTGCGGGGCTGGCGCTGAATTGCACGATTGCGGCGAATAATCTCTTTGCGCGCAAGAACTACTTCTATCCGGATCTGCCCAAGGGCTATCAGATTTCGCAATACGAAGCGCCGATCTGCGAGCATGGCTGGATCGAGATTGCGGCAAGCGAAGGCAAGAGGCGCGTCCGTATCCGTCGCGCTCACCTGGAAGAAGATGCGGGGAAGAGTGTCCACGTCGCCGGCGCCAACGGGAGCCGCGTCGATTTGAATCGGGCAGGAACTCCGTTGCTGGAGATCGTGACGGAGCCGGACTTGCGGTCGGCCGATGAGGTGGTTGCCTATTTGAAGGGCCTCCGCGATGTGCTCATGTATCTCGAAGTCTGCGACGGCAATATGGATGAAGGGAGCTTCCGCTGTGAGCCGAACCTTTCGCTCCGTCCTTTGGGGCAGAAGGAGTTTGGCACAAAGGTCGAGCTCAAGAACATCAATTCGTTCAAGTTCGTCAAGGATGCCATCGAATACGAAATCAAGCGCCAGACGAAGGTGTTGAGCGAGGGCGGCAAGATCAATCAGGAGACTCGCCTCTGGAATCTCGACCGCGGCGAGACGGCGGTGATGCGCTCCAAAGAGGAGGCGCACGACTATCGCTACTTCCCCGATCCCGATCTGGTACCGCTCAAGCTCGATAAAGAATGGATCGAGGGCTGTCGTAAAGAGGTGACCGAATTACCGGCTGCCAGGCTAAAGCGATTTGTCAGCGCGTTTGCGTTGTCCGAGTACGATGCCGGGGTGTTGACGGCGACGAAGGCGGTGGCCGATTACTTCGAATCCTGTGTGAAGCTGTTCAATCAGCCTAAGACGGTGAGCAACTGGGTGATGGGTGAACTCACCAGAGAACTGAATA
>JANNIV010000124.1:0-1839 GCA_031405355.1 Nitrospira sp. | reverse complement strand
TATGGAGTCCATGTTGTATGTGAACTTATGGCGTGTGGAGATCTCCTCACAAATCTTATGCAGCCCCAGTTGGTGATAAATCTTTTGCAGGAAAAGGTAACCGCCGTTATAGGTCCGTTGCTTATCCTTATCGATAAGTTTGGTAGGTGAGTATTGGACCATGATCTTACTGGTTTCTTCTTTTTCCAGCCGATTGAGATCTTTGATATAGGCTTTTGCCCATTCGTACGGATCCTGTCCATTCAACTTCTCTCTGAGTTCAGCTTCGGTTCCGAGTTTTTCAACGATTTTAGAAGTGTTAGACTGTGTCTTTGCGTTATAAATGGACTTAACAACATAAAGAGAAGCTGCGTTTTTAGATTTGGTTACATTAAGCCTCATTTGAAGGACCACCTCCTGATATGCTTACATTATAACACAATGCGATAAAATGCGATATATAATTTTTAAAAAAACGCAAAAAAAATAAGCCTTTCCAAGCTTTTGAGGGCGATTTCTATTTTTGAAGTGTCAAAGACCCGGGGTCTCCCACCGTCAGCTTCGCTGCCACCTCCCTCCCAGAGGTCAAGAAGCTAGCCGAGGGAAAGATCGACCAGATAGACTTCCCCCCTGAGTATGCCGCCTCAGCCGATGAAGTGACGCGGCTCTTGAAAGAAAAGAAAGTGCCGAAGATTTCGGAAATGTTTCAGGACGCCAAGCACGTCGGGAAGTTTCGTCTGATCGCTTGCAGTGCCGGCCTGGAATATATGGGAGTGGACAGTGCCGCCGTCGAAAAGAATGTCGATGAAGTGATGGGACTCCCTGCCATTATTGCGCTGATCTCTGACGCGGAAACGAAGCTCTTCATTTAGCGGGATGCTGAAAAAGCCCGCCAGCTTCGTTCTCGGCTCATCGAAATCCTCAACGTACCCCAGAGGGTACGCCTCCGGTTTCGACTCGCCTGCGGCCTTGCTGAACGGCCTTTTTGAGCATCCCGCGGAAGCGCTTGCCGGTTTTGGCACAACAAATTTCCCGCAACTGCTATCTAGCGTCAGGCGATGGTGAGTTTCACGCGCTCACGCCTTACCCCTCACGCCTAACGCGACCTTTTAACTCCTACTCGATCGCAGTATTCGGTGAGTTTGCACTGGCTGCAAAAGGGCGAGACCGGCTGGCAGAGATGCTGCCCGTAGGGGACAAGCAAATCGTTGAAGGTGACCCAATGTGGTGTCGGCAATTTCCGGCGTAGCGCCTGCTCGGTTTCCTCCGGTGTCTTCGTCTTCACATACCCCCAGCGATTGCTGATCCGATGCACATGAATATCCACACAGATACCGGGCTTGCCATAGGCGACCGTCACCACCAAGTTTGCTGTTTTCCTACCGACTCCAGACAGAGTGACCAGCTCGTCGATGGATTCGGGAACTGTGCCTCCATAGACGTCCAGCAGGCGACGGCAAATGGCATGAATGGATTTGGCTTTCGTCCGGTAGAATCCGACCGGATAGATCGCGCGTTCGATTTTCCGGAGCGGCAGTGCCAACATCGTGGCAGGTTGATGTGCCAGGGCATATAGCCTGACACTGGCTTCATTGGTCGTCTTGTCTTTGGTTCGGAGGCTGAGGAGGCACGATATGAGGATGCGGAAGGGATCTCGGTTCGACTCGCGCGCCACCACGCCGAGAACCGGCTCTTCCCACTGCCGAATCTCACGCTTCACAATGCGAAGCGCGGCAGTGATCTGGTCCTGGCGCATGGACAAGAAAGAAATATGAAGGTCGTGGGAGGAATGCGATCAACCGAACGGGCAAACCCGTGGAAAGACGCTTACTCTGGCTTACGCTTCGACAACCACTTTTG
>JANNIV010000123.1:0-7318 GCA_031405355.1 Nitrospira sp. | reverse complement strand
GAAGCGTACGCCTCGCCTCTTCGCTCGCTGCGGCCTTGCTGGACGGCCTTTTTGAGCATTCTGCGGGGGGGGGCTCCTCGGGTTCTAACTGTGCAGGCATCGGATAGCGGGGTAACGGGATAAATGAAGATTTGGGTTTGGATGATACCGACAGTTCTTGCGCTGAGCCTATGGAGTGTAGGCGGGATATTAGGGGCTGCTACTCAGGCGCCCTCGCCGGTTCCCCCATCGCCGCAGCAAGCTCCAGGTCATGGGGACCAGCCTCAATACGGCTCCTTCGGTCAGCAGGCCGCGAGCATTCAGGCGCTCACGTCTGTCGGGAGCGATCTGATCTATGCCGGCTCCTTTGGCCTCGGTCTGTTTCGCAGTGAGGATCGTGGCGTCAACTGGGCAAAGTCGGGCCAGGGTGTGACCGATCCGTTTATTCTGACTCTCACCACGGGGAAAGACGGCGCGATCTATGTTGGCACTTTCCGTGGCGGGGTTTTTCGTTCCCGCGATCGAGGGAAGAGCTGGCAGGCGATCAATAGCGGACTCAAGCGCCTGGAAATCAAAGCTCTTCTTGCCGTGAGTGATGGGGTGTACGCGGGCACGAGCGACGGGGTCTATCGACTTGCTGCCGACCGCTGGTCGGTCGTGACCACCGGTTTGGACGACATCCTCGTCCATGCATTGGCTCTCTCATCCGACGGGACACTATTCGCCGGCACTTCCGGGAAAGGGATCCTGCGATTTAAGGCTCAATCGACCGGGTGGGTGCGTCAACAGCATGGGCTCAAAGATCATGAAGGCATGACGGAAAGCTTTATTCGTGTATTGACGATCGATCCGGAGGGTGGCATCTATGCAGGCACGTTCGATGGAGGTGTTTTTTCCAGTGGCGATGGAGGAACAACCTGGCGGCCCATCAGCCGGGCGCTCCCGAACGATTCCATTCGCGGGATTCTGTTCAATAGGCGGGGGCTTTTTGTGGCGACGGGACATGGCATTTTCAAAACGACCGACAAAGGAAGGCAATGGCTACCGCTCAACAATGGGTTGACGAGCATGGCTATCCAAGTCTTGATCGAGTCCGGCGCCGGAGTGCTCTATGCCGGCACAAGCGACGGGGCATTCCGAAGCGACGACGACGGACGCACGTGGAATCCCATCAATCAGGGTCTTGAAGGGGGGCAGGCTCCGGCACCCTTCAATTTTCGCTAACCAAGAAAGGGTAGAGACGATGGCAGAGCCGACAGAAAAAACACGAGCCACCATTTCCATCAGCAACAAGGGAAGCCATCTGGGCGAGATCGTCCTGAGTTTTTTTCATGATGTGGCGCCGGGGCATGTAAAAAACTTCACAAAGTTGGCCCAGGAAGGCTTCTATAACGGCACGACATTTCATCGGGTCATTCCCGGCTTCATGATCCAGGGAGGCGACCCCAACAGCAAGAGTCCTGACCGTGCATCGCACGGCATGGGGGGGCCTGGGCACAAGGTGAAGGCTGAGTTCAACAGCAAGCCGCACAAGCGCGGGGTGGTCTCCATGGCGCGTTCAAACGATCCGGACAGCGCCGGCTCGCAGTTTTTCATCTGCGTCGCAGACGCAAATTTTCTTGATTGGCAGTACACGGCGTTCGGTGAAGTCGTCAGCGGAATGGATGTGGCGGACAAGGTGGTCGGCATGAAGCGCGACGGCCGGGACAACCCTCTCGAGCGGGTCGAGATGACGGTCACGGTGTCAGAAGGCTAAGGTTCAGGTTGAGGTCGAGAATGTTTGTTTTCAAGATGTGCTTAGCCTCAGCCTTAGCCTCAACCTGTCTGTTCGTGTCCGGCTGCGCCATTCCTATTGTGCCGTATCGTGCGGTCTATGAAGATCCGGTGAACTATGTTCGCCTGGAATTCGATGATGCCGTCCTGCCGGAGTGGCCTCCCAGCGCGCATGCGCATCCGCAGGCGATGGGCGTCGGAGAGGTTGCTCGCATCCTCGGAGGCATCTCGGTCAAAGAACATCGGATCTGGCTGCAGAAATGGCTGCAGGGCGAGGCGCCGCTGATGCCTGCGTTTCGTCCTGAAGAACTCACCCTCTTGTCTCGGCAGATTGCAGAGGCCTTTGCCGCAGCGAAGCCGGATGAACGCGTGACGTTTTATCTGAGTCACCCGCAAACGTCCGTCAAGCGAGTCATCACCACGGGCGGATTATACGTCCACGGCACTGAGTTGCATTTCATTTTGGGGAATTGGCAGATCGTCTATGGCATTCCGACCTATGGGATGATCTATGATCGGCGCTATCCCATGCGACCGACGGCCGCCAAAGGATTCGACTTGTTCTTCGAGCCAGAGGTAGCGACCATCACACAACAGCACAGCCTCTGGGATACGTTGTTGGCCAACACGAATGACGAACTCGTGATCGATCTGACGAAAACCCTCCCTAGCCCTCTCGCGTCTCAATCAGAAACCGAGAAACGTTAGGCGTGAAACGTCAAACGAGGGTCCGCCGCAGCAATCGAAGTAGGCTGAGGTCAAGGTTGAGCGAAGATTCGACTTTCTTTATCTCAACCTTAGCCTGAGCCTCAACCTTCTTCGTGTTGGAGACTTTCTCAGCTTCCTGCCAGTTTCGCTTGTCCTGCCCGTCGTCGTATCTTGACGTGTTCCTCATCCGGCTGAATGTTGAGCGAAGGAAGCAGAGAATTCCCTGTCAAGACACAGACTTAGTAGATTTCATGCAGGTGATTGGGTAAGATGCGGCATCAGAAGAAATGATGCAGTTACACACCAAGGATGATCGATCCAGGGAGGAGGAGTGGTTCGAACTCGTGTTGTTGTTGCCCTGATTGTCGTTCTGCTGATCGGCGGTGGCGGTGTCTTTACGTTCTTGTCCTACCTGACCGACGACGAGTACATCAAAGATTTTTTCCTCCAGCAGCTGGAGCAGAGTATCGGACGCAAAATCGACGTCCATCGCATCAAGCTGGTCCTTAGCGACTTTCCGCGTCTTCGATTGGAATTAACTCAGGTCACGGTTCACGATCGGAATTCCGATGACGTCCTGTTATCGGCTAAGAGGCTGGATTTGGTTTTGCGGTTTCTCCCGCTGTTGCGCAAGCAGGTGGTGGGGAAGCGGTTGCTCATCGAAGAACCAACGTTAACGCTTCGGCGCGATCGCAGTGGGCACTGGAACCTCCTCGATCAGGTTGTCCAGGGGGGGGCGGCCGATCAGGACGCTATGCAGACGCTCAGCCGGATTTTCCGTATCCGGGAAGCGACGCTGGTGAAGGGGAAGTTGCTCATCATCGACGACGCACGACCAGACGGAACACGATCGATGACGCTGGAGTCGGTGGAGGCGTCGCTGGTCATCAGAGCGGAGCGGGGCCAGGCGGATTTACACGTTTCTTCCGGTTATGCGGACGGCAAGAGCCTGTCCGGCTTCTCTCTAGGAGGGACGATCAGCAGCGCCCAACGGCAGACGATAGCGCTCAGCGATTCCTCTGCTCGGCAAACCATACTCCAATTCGAAGGCACCATCGAAGCTGCCAATCTGAATCTTCGAGAGATGGCGGATTTCTTCGGGCCGCATCCGGCTCCGCAGCACTTGCAGGGCGCCGTCAATATGAATAGTCATGTTCGGGTTGTGCCTGGTGTCGCAGGCTATGATGTGGTCTTGTCCGGTTTATCTGCAAACCTCGAACAACTGAAGCTTACAGGTCAAGCGAGCCTCTCCGGTCTGCTGACGCCTCAACCCACGTTTGAGCTGACCTTTTCGACCGCTCCGATCCAATTGAGCCGGTTGCTTGAGACCGTGGCGGCCGAGTGGGTGCATCCGCAGCTGCCGGCAATCATTCAGAATCGGGAGATCGACGGGATATTGGAGGTGGTCTCGGCGACTGTTACAGGATCGTCGGTGGCAGGGCCGCAGCTGTCGTTGACAGGGGAGTTTCGCGTGAAACAGGGACAAGCCTTGATCGGAGGAAATCATATCCCTGCCAAGGATTTAGCTGCGGTGGTGTTGGTTGAAACCGGACGTCTCCGGGTGTCGAATTTGAGCGGACTCTATGGCACGATCCACATGAATGAGAGCAAGGCGCTTGTCTCATTTTTAGAGGCTGGCCCCTGGCTTGAAATGGACATTACCGGGGAGATGGCCGCCGCAGACCTGTTGCAGTTTCTTGCGAAGACGGTCAATTCAGAACAGCTGTCGCGTGTGTTGGCTGACTCGCGTGAGGTCGAAGGCAATGCCGTTCCCACGTTTCGCATGGTCGGCCCGCTCAATCAACCGGGCGGCGTCACGTTTGCCGGGGGGGAAGTTACCGTTCAGCATGTCAGTCTGACCAATCCATTGCTGCCCGAACGGGTGACGGCGCTGCAGGGCCGGTTCGTGTTAACTGAGGGCGGAACCCTGTTCGATCAGGTAACCGGCCATTTAGGAGATCTGGCGCTGCAGTTCAGTGGTGGTATTACGGGGGGCAGTAGCAGCGCGTTTCAGGATTTCCTGATTCGAGTCAATGGCGATGCGGGCCATATGGCGAAGTTGTTGCCCTCGAACGCTATTCCAGCCGGGATGATCGATGGCTTGGTCAATGGCGCGGTGGTATTGACCGGGCCGACGGTGTCGCCGCACATACGGGGTGAGGTTGTCCTGACCGAGTCGAAAGTGACGTTGCCCGATCTGGTGGAAAAACCGATCGGAGCCCAAGCGACCTTGGAATTCGAAGGCATGATTCCACGGGCCTCCGGCGTCTTGCTTGATCGGCTTGAGCTGAACGTGCCTCCGATCCGGCTTCCGGTCAAAGGCAAGATTCAGTTGGGTGAACGGTTCTCCATCGACGCGGCACTTTCAACCGGCACGTTGTCATTGTCCCGCGTCCCCGAATGGATTGCGAAGGGAGGGTTTGAGGCTGGGAATATTGAATTGTCGCTCGACATGAAGGGGAAGGGTCTCGACTGGAAAACTTGGAAGACCACCGGGTGGCTCGCCTTGACCAATGGTCTGATGAACGCCAAGGGAACCGAGGGCCCAATCCAGGATTTGTATATGCGGGTCCGGTTCGTGAAGAATGGCGCGGAGATCAAGCGGTTGTCGTTTCGCTTGCTCGACAGCGATGTTGCGCTGGAAGGATCGATCCGCAACTGGGTGGGGAAACCCATGATTACCGCCAAGATCGAGTCCAATCAGATGGATCTTGATCTCCTTATTCCGAAAGGCCCACGGTCGCCGATCCGAGAGTTTCTGGAAGCCCTTGCAGCCACCAGCAAGGTCCAGGCTACCGCGTCGATAGCACGGGGCCATTATAAGCATCTCAAATTTGGGAGTCTCTCCGCCCGGATCACCATTCAAGACGGCGTGCTTGATCTGGATCGTCTGTCCGGCCAATCATCCAATGGAGACGTTGCCGGACGTATCGTGGTGCAACTGCCGCAGAAGAAGCCTGCCGACGCTGAGATCTCGGTTCGGGCGACGGGCTTGTTGGTGGAAGATGTGTTGAAACTATTTGGCCCTAAAGCCGGTGTCATCACAGGTGAAGCTCGAGTGACGGGAACGATTCGCGGCAACGGGAAGAATCCACATGGGCTGTCTCCGACATTGGACGGCAAGGTGGACGTCCTGCTTGAAAATGGCCGCATCTTCAAGTCCGAGGAACGGGCGGTCTGGAAAATCATCAGCATTTTGAATCTCCCTGCCGTGCTCCAAGGGAAAGTAGATTTGGAAAAAGATGGGTTGCCCTATAACAAGATT
This sequence comes from Nitrospira sp., assembly GCA_031405355.1. Classification (GTDB taxonomy): domain Bacteria; phylum Nitrospirota; class Nitrospiria; order Nitrospirales; family Nitrospiraceae; genus Palsa-1315. Next base: position 1,593 of record JANNIV010000123.1, on the reverse strand, counting down.
TCAGCGAAGGTTCTCGTACGGAACGGACTCTTCGAGACCGAGAACCTGATCATCGATAGCCCGATCGTCAAGATTACGGCTGCCGGCAACTATGATATGCCGACGGATCAAGTCGACATGGTCTGGGCTGTCAGCCCGTTCGGATCCTATTCGCAATTCCTGAAAACGATACCGCTCTTCGGGCGGTTGTTTGCCGGTGATCGCAAAGGCATTGCCACTGCGTTGTTTTCCGTCAAAGGGTCAATCGAGGATCCGGAGGTGACGTACCTGCCTATGAAGTCGTTTGCCACTGGCGTAACGGGTTTGGCGCAACTGGCCTTTGACATTTTGAAGAACACGCTTATGTTGCCGATCGATCTCATGACGCCTGACGAGGAGAAGGCCGATGACAAGGGTAATCCGGCAACGCCTGAGCCTGCTCCATCCGCGTCTTGACCGACTTTCCCCCCCGTGCTAGATTCCGGCCTGTATTCACTATGGCCTCATCCACTTCACACTCTCAACGCGCCACGGTCTTTATCGCTGCCAGCGAGACGGACGCCAATCTCTATTACGCGACGAAGTTTATTGCGCCGGACCCCTTTATCTATTTGGAAATTAAAGGGGAGCGAATTCTGGTGATGAGCGATCTCGAAATGGATCGGGCAAAGAGCCAATCATCCGTCGATCGGGTGCTGTCGTATTCGGAGGTGGAAGGGCGAGCCAAGACACAAGGTATCGCCGAGCCCGGCACGGTCGAGGTAGTCCATATTCTCCTGCGAGAAGCCGGCATCACGCAGATTCTGGTCCCCGCAAACTTTTCTTTCGGCCATGCCCTCAAATTCCAGTCCTTGGGGTATCAGCTCTTTCCGAAGCGGGACCCGTTCTACGAACAGCGTGTCGTGAAGACTGCCGAGGAAATCGGCTATATTGAAGCAGCCCAGCGAGCGACCGAACAGGCTGTTGCGGCTGCCTTCGATCTGCTGCGTCAGGCTTCCATCAACAAGGACCAATTGTGGTTCGAAGGAATACCTTTGACGTCTGAACGGGTGAAGAAGCTGATCAACGTGACCTTGATGGAGTGTGACTGTGTCGCTCAACATACCATCGTCGCCGGGGGAGAGCAGGCCTGCGATCCCCATAACGAAGGCAGCGGGCCATTGCCGGCTCACCGCAGTATCATTTTCGATGTATTCCCACGTTCAGCCACCAACCGGTATTTTGCCGATATGTCCAGAACCGTGGTGCGAGGGACTCCGAGTCCCGAGCTGAAGCGGCTCTATAAGACGGTCTTAGCTGCCCAAGAAGAGGCCATAACGAAAGTCAAAGACGGGGCGGACGGGAAGAGGATTCATCAAGGTATCTGCGCTCGGTTTGAAAAATCCGGGTACAAGACAGGCCTAGTGAACGGTCGCATGCAGGGTTACTTTCACGGCACTGGTCACGGGGTCGGACTCGATATCCATGAAATGCCGCGCATTAGCCGCACCGGGTCACTGCTCCAAGAAGGCCACGTCGTCACCGTCGAGCCCGGCCTCTACTATCCCGGTCTCGGTGCCGTCCGCATCGAGGACATGGTGCTCGTCACGAAAGACGGGTGCCGCAATCTGACGA
>JANNIV010000122.1:0-1665 GCA_031405355.1 Nitrospira sp. | reverse complement strand
ACCATATCCGGATCCTTCATCAACGGCTTGATCGCTTCTCGGCCCCGGTCATCGCCAATCGCTTCGAGCGCCGCCGCAGACGTCAAGCGGGTAAACCAATCGCTGTCGGCGAGCATATCGATCAGAGGGTCGATCGCCTTGGCATCTTTGATTCGCCCCAAGGCCAGCACCGCTTGCTTCCGGACCATTTCGTCTTTGTCTTTTAGCGCTTTGACCAATCGAGACAACGCCGGTTCACCCAGCTCGACCAACGCGTTGAGCGCATCGTCTTTGAACTCATCATTTTTCAGCTGAAGCATCAACGGATCGAGCACCCGCTCGTCGCGAATCTTCCCTAATGCGGCAAGCGCATACTTTCGGACGTCCCAATCGCGGAGCAACTTGATCAGCAATTCAACGGCGGGAGAACCGATCTGCCCCAACCCCTCGATCGCCACTTCCCGAACTTGCCAATCACCGTCGCGCAACGCATTACACAGCGGTTCCACACAACGCTCATCACCCATTTCACCGAGAGTAATAGCGGCCTCGCGGCGGACCACCCAATCAGGATCCTTGAGCAGGTCGATCTGGATCTCGATCTCATCCTTGACCTGCTCTTCTTCAAGGGCGACCTGCTCAGTCGGTTCCGCTGTCAGCTCTGCCGATACCTGGGGCACCCCTGTAAACTCCGCCGCCACCTGATCGGTCAATGCATCGGTCACCGTCTCTGAAACGGCGGGAATCGCGCCTTCTTCTGTCGGTCGTGATGGTTCCATACGTACTACCTTGATGATTCACTTTCCCGTCAAATGCCCGGACAGAACAACTACTTCGCAGCAGGCGCAGCCGTTTTCTTGCTCGAAGAATTTTTCTTGCGCAACGCTAACGCACGCCGTTTCCGTTGTGTCCGCCGCAGCCGTTTCTTCAGCGAACGAAGGGCCTCATCCACTTTGGCATCCTTGTGGTCGGTCAGTTTTGCCGCCACCTTCTTTTTTAGTCTGGTTTCGTCCGATTCACTTGCCGTTTTTTTCGCCATCCGAATTCGAGCCTCCCTGTATACCGCATGATCAAGATTGTTTCCCAGCTCCCAGCGGGATTTGGCAGTTTAGTAGAGCGCTTCACACCCTGTCAACCGGAGCCGCATGCGGCCCATTCGTTAAACGTGAATCGATCAACGTTAAACGTGAGCGTCCTGACGATTAACGAATGAAGCTCCCCGCAGCAGCCTACTCCGCCGAAGCAACCGCTTCGGCTGCGAAGGCTGGAAGCTACGGGGTATTCGGCGAAGGAGAATAACGTATGACAATTAACGAAGTGGGGCCGCACCATTGTGAATTGACACCCTCGCCCCCTCGTCTCTAGAATGCCAAAATGATAAATGATCGCTTCCTCAAAGCTTGCCGGCGTGAGCCGGTCGATTGTACGCCGGTCTGGTTCATGCGCCAGGCGGGTCGTTACATGGCGGAGTATCGCGCGCTCCGCGCAAAACATTCGATCCTCGAACTGTGCAAAACGCCCGAGTTGGCGGCGCAGGTCACGCTCCAGCCAATCGATCGCTTTCCGCTCGATGCAGCCATTATCTTTGCCGACATCTTGTTACCGCTTGAACCGATGGGGCTCAGCCTGGAATTCGCGGCAGGTGAAGGACCGGTGATCCATAATCCGGTGCGAAACCAAGCAGAT
>JANNIV010000121.1:0-4820 GCA_031405355.1 Nitrospira sp. | reverse complement strand
GAGGTGATGCTCGCCTGCTTTTCACGGTGGGGCGTTCATCAGTCCGTGAAACTTTTCACCGGCATGTTTGCATTTGCCTTGTGGGACCGTGAAACGCGGCTGCTCTATTTAGCTCGCGACCGGTTCGGCGAGAAGCCGTTGTACTATGGGTGGATGGGGAAGACGTTCCTGTTCGCCTCAGAACTCAAGGCTGTGCGGGCCCATCCGGACTTCAAGGGTGACATCGATCGAGACGTTCTGGCGCTCTATTTTCGATACGGCTACATTCCCGCTCCCTATTCGATCTATCGCGGCATCTCGAAGGTCTTGCCTGGAACGGTCTTGACCCTGGCGCCAGAAACTGGCTCCCCTCCAACCGTGACTCCCTATTGGTCCCTTCGAGCCGTCGCCGAACAGGGGAGCGCGAACCCTTTCACCGGTACCGAGACGGAGGCAGTCGCGCGCCTGGATGAGCTGCTGAGTGATGCGGTCAAACTCCAGATGGAGGCGGACGTCCCGTTAGGCGCATTTTTATCCGGCGGCGTGGATTCCTCGACCATCGTCGCGCTCATGCAGGCGCAAAGCGCGCAGCCGGTGCGAACCTTCAGCATCGGGTTTCACGAGACTGCCTACAACGAGGCCCCCTACGCGAAAGCGGTGGCGAAACATCTCGGGACGGCCCATACAGAGCTGTACGTGACGCCCGAAGAAGCTATGGCCGTCATCCCCCGTATCCCCACGCTCTACGACGAGCCGTTTGCCGACCCCTCGCAAATCCCGACATTTTTGGTTTCTCAGTTGGCTCGCCGGGATGTGACCGTGAGCTTGTCGGGGGACGGCGGCGATGAACTGTTTGCCGGCTATTCCACCTATCTTTGGGGATTGCGCATTTGGAGGCAAATCGGCTGGATGCCTCGATCCCTGCGAGCACTGTCGGCGGGAGGATTGACCCTGTTGTCGTCGGAAGCGTGGGATTCCCTGTGTCGGATGATCGAACCGATTGTTCCGAAGAACCTCCGGCAACGGAACATCGGGTCTAAGTTCAGAGCGATTGCCGGCCTCCTCCCCGCAGAAAGCGCTGAAGCCTTGTATCAGGCAATCCTTACCCACTGGGAGGCTCCCGACTCGTTGGTCATAGGGGCTTCGGAACCTCCGACCCCCTTGACGGATCGAACCCAGTGGGGAAATCTTCCCGACCTGCTCCGGCGCATGATGTACAACGATGCGCTGATGTATTTGCCCGACGACATCCTCGTAAAAGTGGACCGGGCCGGAATGGGCGTGGGGCTCGAAACGCGCGTGCCCCTGCTAGACCATCGCGTGGTCGAGTTTGCCTGGCAGCTCCCTGACTCGATGAAAATTCGCGATGGGCGCGGGAAGTGGATCCTCCGGCAAGTACTCTCCCGTTACCTTCCCCCCGCGCTGATCGACCGGCCAAGATGGGGTTCGGGGTGCCCATCGGTGCGTGGCTCCGCGGTCCCCTGAAGGAATGGGCCGAGTCGCTGTTAGACGAGAAGCGTCTGAAAGACCAAGGGTTCCTCAATCCGGACCCCATCCGGGACAAATGGGACGAGCATCTCTCCGGGACGTCGAATTGGGAAACCCCCTTGTGGGATGCGCTCCTGTTCCAATCCTGGTTGGAACAGGAGCGGCAGGATTTCTAACACGTGGGCTATCAGGCTGCGGAAAAACTCGGTGTATACACAAAACGCCGATGGAGTCTTCCATATGGCGCCAATGTCAAAATAGTCTCAGGATGCTCAAACTGGTTTGTTTTGTTTATTTGGTTCATCTGGTCTATCTGGTTTAACCAAACAAACGAGACAAACCAAATAGACCAAACAACGATCTTCTTATGCTGGCGGACTTTTTCAGCATCCTGCTGAAAAAAGCCGGAGGGTTGGCCTGATATGAACTATATGCTTCCTGCCGCAAAGCAACTATTTTTAGAAGTCAATCCGATGCCGGACGAGACTACGGCCACCCGTGCTCAAAAAGAAAAAGAGTTCTTCTCGTCTGTACGCTTAAGCAACGGCGTGTTCAAGACAACTTCGTCCATGCGATTGGACGATGTGAACAAGACCTTGATCGCTCTGTTCCAGAAGCTCGGCGTCGCGCCTAAGACCTTCCTCGATGTCGCTGTGTCTTCAGGCATATCAACGATCGAGTGGTTCGAATCGCTACAACAAGCTCGGCTGAAACCGAGCATGACTGCTACCGATTTGACGATGACCGCCTATCTGGTGAGGTTGTGCAGCTGGTGCAATGTGCTTGTCGATAAGGAAGGGTTTCCCCTTCAGTATGAGTGTTGGGGCTTTGCCTTGCGCCCTTGGTCTCCTAAACGATATTACGTTTTGGGAGATTGGTTCTTAACCCTTCTCTACCGCACCCTGTACCGGCGGTTTGGGCAACGGCTTGGTCTTTTGAACCGCCTCAAATCCTTGGAGGGAAATCCGCCGCCGATAAATGATCCTGTGATCAAGGCTCGAATACAGCTGGTCACGTGGCGGCTGCGGGACAATAACAATATTGAATTGCTCGACGATGATATTACCCAGCCAACCCCACCACAGTTAAGAGGTAGATTCGAGGTGATCAGGGCGGCGAATATTCTCAATCGGGACTATTTCTCTGTCCCTCAACTTCGTGAGGCAGTGAGAAACCTCCGTAGCCGATTGGCAGGGCCTGGAACCTTCCTGATCGTTGTATGTACGGAAGAAACGGACAGCAATCACGGAAGCGTATTCCGTCTGGGCCATACAGGATCCTTCGAAGTGCTGACGCGTGTCGGCAGGGGATCCGAAATCGAGGATATTGTGCTGACGGTCTGAGAGGATCTTATGATACAGGTCTCACACTACTGGTCAGTACAGTCCATGCCGTGGATCTTTGCTCTGTGGGCCGTTACGGCCTGCTCGAGTTCCGAAAGCCCATCGACGACGACAGGGCCGGAAGGAACCGTCGCGCTTACATGTCCGGGAGAACCGGCCCCTGCTCAAGACTCCTTTTTACCCGAAAGGCCGAGCACAGGTTTTGCCATCTTGCGTTCTCACTCCAAGCGCAACAGTACCAGCCCTGATGGGCCGAGATGTTGGCAAGCCAAAGAGATCCCCTCGAAATAAGAGCGGGGATGACCTAGAGACTTTGCGGTATTGCTCCCCCTGCACGACCGTCGATTCCGCTCCCCCTGATGTGCCCAGAAGATCGTAGAAAAAAGAACCTATGACACCGATCTCTCATTACCTCTCAGCGCGCTCCCTGCGGTGGATCTTTGCCGCCTGCTCTATTACGGCCTGTTCCAATTCCAACAGCACGTCAGTGCAGACACCGGCGCCGGATTCGCTCATAACCGAAACTCCGACCAGAGGTTTTACTACCCTTCGCGAGCGAGATCCTCTTCCGCCATTGCCCAAAGCTGGAGATAAGTTTACCGATTCTACTTTTGGCACGACGATTCTACGATTGACCGACGGCACGGACGGCAACACGGGAATGGAGGTTCAATATTCGTACTGGCCCGTATTCAACAGCAATAGCACGCGCATTCATGTGAATGGCAAATATGGCCCGTCCCGCAGCGTGTTCTTTACCTTCGATCCAGCGACCCTAACCGCCGCTGGTCCAAGCGTGCTGCTGACCCCCCCTCCGGAAGGTTTCCTGTTGGAACGCTCCGACATGATCTGGAGCGGCATCAGCGCGGACCTCATTTATGGACATAACGGACATGTCGATGCCATCGTAGCTGTCCCTCGACAGCTTTGGACCTACAATGTGGCCTCGGATCAATATACGAAGATCAAAGACTTTTCCGGCGTACTGCTACAGGACGGCTCCAGCTTACTATTGCCGGATGGCAATCTGGCCCAAATGAGCAAGAGCCTGGATGACCAGGTATTTGCTTTCACCCTCACGGATTCCAATGCCAATGGCGGCGCCCCGGCCGGCTATTTCGTCTGGCATCGCGGTCGCGATCAAATCCTTGTCCGAGAAGTGGTACCAGGCCTCGATGAAGTGCAGGTGGATAAATCTGGGCGCTATCTGATCGTCGTCTATGACGGAGGGACTGATGAAGTGTTCGATCTCGCTGCTTCCCCGCCGACGTTGATCGACAGGCTCACACGAGCCGACGGCTTCGGGTTCGTCCATCGCGATACAGGGATGGGAACCATGATCACTGCCTTCCAGAACAATGCCCTCGGATTTCGGCAACTTGCAACGCCGAGGGACGTGACCTCGTTGATCCCTGGATATTGGTCCTATAGTACACAGCAGGACCATGTCTCAATGTTGGCCGACAATGAGCGCTGGGCATTGAGCAGTCGGTTTTCTACCAGCGGGGGACCAGTCCTGAACCAGTTCGACAATGAGATCGTGCAAGTCGCCACGGACGGCAGTAACCGTGTGCGCCGGATCGCTCATCACAGAAGTCTCGTCAGTATTTTTGAGGATCAGCCGAAGGCCTCGATCAGTCGAGACGGACGATATGTGGCCTTTACCAGTAATTGGGGAGTCGTTAATGGACGAAGGGACGTCTATATCGTCGTCAACATTCCTCCAGGCCCCACAAGTTAGCCCGCATGGTTCATGACGGTTCGTCGCGAAATCCCATGAGAATGGGCTGGTTGCTGAGGTTTCTTTAGTTTGTCTTGTTTATTCTCCTTCGCCGAATACCCCGTAGCTTCCAGCCTTCGCAGCCGAAGCGGTTGCTTCGGCGGAGTAGGCCGCTACGGGGATGAAGGCGGGGAGAACCCTCCGTAGCCTTGGCGAAGGAGGGTAGTGGCTTCGGCACGCCGCCCAAAGGCTCTGGCCGACGGGTCGGAGAATTTCGCAAGATACCCCGC
>JANNIV010000120.1:0-5043 GCA_031405355.1 Nitrospira sp. | reverse complement strand
CGCCCCGAGCCCTCTCGCCGGAGCAACTCAGAAGCATAGCGACCCCAAAATTGACGCGAACAGCCGTATCATAGCTGTCCATTATGCCAAGACCGTACCACTATCACGAGGAACCGGCCTGTCCTTTACTCCTATCAAATCACAGAATGAGCCGTGAGGCTCCGCGGCCTGAAGCTAAATGCCACAGAATACTGGCGAGGGGCGAGAGGAGCGAGACAGGAAGTGCTGAGTTCTAAGTTCTGAGTGAGAGGCGGACAGAGAAGGACGGGATGGACAAGGGTTCCAAGTTTCCAGAACTCGGAACCGAAGGGGACACGATCCGAAGTTCGAAGGCTCTACGCGCTTCAAACTTCGGACCGCACCTTTCCCATCTATCTAATTAGGCGAGAATTACTCTTTCACAATCACGCCGCAGGCGATACGGGGTCCGCCCGGCGCATCCTTGGTCGCCGGGTCCGGCAGATACTTATCGTCGAACTCATGGATGATGAACGCGCTCCCATCCTTATCGAACAAGGTGTTCAGCCCTTCAGACAAAGTCACCCGGCTCGTGATTGTATAGAGCGACCCATTCCAGTCGTCGTTCACGGAGAGGTTCTGGAGATCGCCAAGATGGTAGGGATGGTTCCCTAACCCAGAGGTCACGTTCGCCTCCGGATTGATTGCCGCATCCACATTCCCATCATAGTGCCCCTTGGCCGCTGCGAAGGGTTCGCAGTTGCCGACTTCGTGAATATGAATCGCGTGGCGTCCCGGCTTCAACTTGCTATCCGCCGTGCCGGTGAGCTTCAGCTTGATCGTGACGCGCCCTTCATACTTTTCATAGAGATGCGCCTCTCCCGTAATGCCGGGGCCGGCGATGATCGCCTTCGCGTGCAAGGGATTTTCGAGCTTGCCCTTGTAATATGAGCAGCCGGCGAGCGGCATGAGAGCCGACACCACAATCGCAGTTCCCACAAGTATCCGATTCATGCATCCTCCTTAGTTATCCGATTCTCAGAACAGACGGCTTGCGAGGATCCCCCCGCATCCGCACCTCATCTGTCGAACGGATATCCTAGCAGACTACTAAATAATTCCGCCACGGGAAAAGCAGCGCCGGGTGAAGCAGGCTGGACAAGCAGAGAGGTTCTGAGTTTTGAGTTCTGCGTTCTGAGTTAGAGGCGAATAGGAAGGGCCGGGCGACCGAGGCGGTCTAAAGAATGACGTGTTCAGATCTCCGACCTCTGGCCTTCGGCCTTCAGCCTGCACCCCTTCAGCCTTCGGATCCCGCCTGTCGCGCACATTCCAACAGCTCGTATGGGGAACCCTGAACCTTGTGCTGATGATGGTCTCGCATTCATACTAGGCAGGTTCATACTCATGATATTCGATCGTCATGCAGAACAGCCGCCACATCACTGGACTCACAGGCCGAGTCATGAAATACCTTCACGCCTTCGGCTATGTCCTCATCGCGACTGTCATAGGCACCTCGTTTCTTCCCACAGCAGCAGCGGCGAATGAGGCGCAGCGTCCTCTTGAGAGCATTGCCGCGCTCGCCAGCAGCACTCTCATGCTGACAGTAGCCGAGGGCCCCTTCATCATGGGCACTACCCGTGAAAACCACGAACCCTTCAGCCTCGATCTCCAGTATGACGACACCGAGCAGCCCCAGCGTCGCATCTGGCTCCATCGGTATGAAATCGATCGGGATGAAGTGAGCCTGGGTGAGTATTTGCTATGGCTGCTGCAGCAACAACGCAACCTCCCCAAGGAAATTCGGAAACTAATCGATCATGTCACAACAATCCATGCCATGCAGCCCGAAACATTGACACGTTGGCCGGCGCTCTACATCACTTGGTCTGAAGCCTCGGATTTTTGTCATGCACGCGATAAGCGGCTACCTACGGAAGCCGAGTGGGAAAAAGCTGCGCGTGGGGACAGGGGTAATCTCTTTCCTTGGGGGCAAAGACCTCCCACGCCGGCGCTGGCGATGTTCGGGCAGTATCACGCCCACGAGATCCCTATCGTGGCTCCTGTCGATAGCGGCAAGGAAGGCCGCAGCCCCTATGGCCTGCATCATATGGCGGGCAATGCAGCCGAGTGGGTCGAAGACTGGTTTGGAATCGACTACTATGCGACCATGCCTGATCGCAACCCCCAAGGCCCAGCCAACGGTCGATACAAGGTTGTGCGCGGAGGCTCCTGGAAGAGTGCGCCGGCGTTGTTGCGAACGGCCACCAGAAGCGGGGCATCGCCGAATCAGCGCGCTGCGACCATCGGGTTTCGCTGCGCGCGGTCCGCGCGATAGTAACTACCCAGGTAGATAGGCTGAAGGCTGAAGTGTTCGGAACTTGGAACTCCGACCTTCAGCCTGAATCCCTTCAGCCTAGTGCTTTGAGCCTGAACCCCTGAATCGTTACGAAATTACATGAGGACTCGAATGATCCAGACTTACCTCCTGCTTGCGATTGCAATGAGCCTTAACCTGACGGCCCAGGCCTCTCTTGCCGCTCCGCCAGGGAATGAAGAACGGGCATGGAACCTCTATACGAACGCCCGCTTCGGCTTCTCCGTCCATTATCCTGAAAACTGGCGTCTTGGAAATCCGCTATCGGATGGGGTCGGTGTGACGCTCCACCCTCCTATCGACAACAGCCTTGTCGCGTTATCCGGCCACATGAATGTCTTGGAGGGCAAGAGCCAGGATGGGCGGCAGACACTCGATGAATTTGCCACAGCCCACCGCCGCATCATCACAGAACTCTACGGCAAGAAAACGATCACGGTGAAGTGGCGACAGGATCAGGAGATGTCGCTGGCCGGATACCCCGCGAAACAATTGACCTTCACGTATTCGGATGACAAGCAGGGCGACATGATCGAGCACCACATCTTTTCACTCGGCCGCAACGAGGGTCGTGGAATACGCATTAAAGTGCCTCTCTCGGCAGAAGACCGGGTGATGCCGGCGATCACCAGAATGCTGCAGACCTATCAGCCTGGGCGAGATCAGAACGCGGTCAGCCCTCTGATGCCGAAACCAGACGCTCCACAAACAACGCCGCGCTCGTGAAGCGTCGTTCGTCCAAAGAAAAGAGCATATGGCTTATGGCGTATAGCCAGAGCTGACGACTGACCGCTCATTCTTTCCCTGCCACCAGCTATAAGCCATACGCTCTTATCTCCAACGAGCTACGCTTTCCCCGTTGTCTAATGTTGCGTTTCCACTGGCGGGTTTGCCCTATCCAATCGTTGCGGCAGTTCGAATAAGAACGGAGATTGCTTGGTGAAGATCACATGGCGAAACTCCTCCGACCAGCTCCCTTCTTTACTCACCGTCTTCACCGGAAACCGCTGAACCTTGGTCACCCATTGATAGTATTGCCGAGTTTCCCCATTCTCTGCGACGGTGACGTCGAACAACTCAGTAGGATAGCCGTTCAGCATCTGATCACCGACGAGTTCGCGCGAGAGCTCCCCTTCCATCGTCTCGCTCACCGTCAACCGATGCTCGTCGGCAATCGGTGTCTCGAGATACTGCCGCCGCCTGGACAAAATAAGCCAGGAACTCTGGCGGTCCATCCTCACAATAATGATGCTGGCGCCTCCTTGCGGCTGGGCAAACTCGAATCGCCAGCGATCCTCCTTGGCATTGACATGAGCCGTGACAACCTTCTTCCCGTTCTTGACGATCCGATCAGCGGAAAAATCGAGCGCCATCGCATCATTAGCCGTGACGACAAGCGCGAAAATTGCCAGCCATCCCAAGAACGACTGAGACTTTTCCCTGCGCCCCCTCTTTCTCATAGAGTGTTTCTACCGCACGGCTAAGCCCCGCTTCAAGAGGTTCTCAGCTCCTATCCGTTGGATCCCCCCACTGTTTCTCCATATACAATCCAGGGCAACCCGCGTAGCTCAAGAGCACTTATGTAATCGTTACCGACCCATCGCTACGGCTCGCCTTCGGTCACCGACTTAGCAGGGCGATTTTCTCCATCACAATACTTATATTTATACATTATGTTTTATATATAAATATATGATATTACTAAAACTATACTTGCGCGTAGCATTTCACTGCGTCACACGAGTAGGATGCTACGGATTATCCGACTCAAGGAAAATACCCACATCTATTCACGATGCATCGCCTATTAGACCCCCACTTTAGTTCAGCTCCACCTACCTCTACGGTATTTTCAAAAATTCCTCCCTATCGCAATATCCTCATCAGTTACACACACGAACTCGCTCATGGGCATCATTTCTTGAAGGAGAGACCGATGCACAATCAAATGGGGAAGATTGGGAATATTCGACGAATATTAGAGGGGAAAGCCTGCCCATATTGCCATGGGCACCAGTATCAGCTCGTGCTTCGTGGCGACATGGCCCTGCAAGCCGGCGGACTCTTTGTCCGCTGCTCTCAGTGCCAGCGTCCTCGCGGACTCGATCAGGACATCGACCAAATACTCTGGATGTAAGAACACCTGCTCATCAACTCAACAGGGAAGGAAACACAATGAGCGCCCTCTCTTCAGTGATTCAATATTTTAGATATCTACGAATGCGGAAAGCGCGCAGGAAACAGAAACTTACTGCATTACTCATGTTGGCACACAGCGGTGTCGTCAGAGCGAGCCACGTTGAACTCCACTACCTGACACCCATTGCCCGCAATCCCAGCACCCGAACGCAGCCGGCTGTAGTCGGGCTTCCGTTGATCCATACGATCCCTTATCGGTCATCGAATCACGAAATTTCACAAACACCGCAATGGGCACGCAGCCTCACATCCTCAATCGACCAACTTTTGGAGCACCGACCGAAACTGACAGGAACAGGCAATTAGCACCTATTCGCCTTTCCTGTTTTTCCTGGGAGTTTTTCTTCACCCACCTCGCGAATCGCTTGTACCTCTCACATAGCCTGGGGTAAGATCACCGCTCGCTTGCTGGTCTTCCTACGGTCATCGACCTCTGTCGCAGATCATCGGGAACCCCGCATAGAGCTGAGAACAGTGGAGAGGTGGCCGAGTGGCCGAAGGCAGCAGTT
>JANNIV010000119.1:0-4634 GCA_031405355.1 Nitrospira sp. | reverse complement strand
TGAAGGCGGGGAGAACCCTCCGTAGCCTTGGCGAAGGAGGGTAGTGGCTTCGGAGAATTCCGCAAGATACCCCGCAGCTTCCGGCCTTCGTAGCCGAAGTGGCTACTTCGGCGGAGTAGGCTGCTGCGGGGAGCTTCATTGCGCCGGTGAAGCAGGCGGCAATCCGCTGACGAGGTCGGCCACAATCGACCCAATGATGACTTTGGCCTTCATGCGAACCGGAATACGCCGATCATCGTTGGTAAACCACACTCGAATGTTGCCTTGGTTCAGGAAGAGACCTTGGAACGGCATGATAACCAGCACACGAGCCGTTTCAACCTCTCCCCACGGACCGCTGACCGTCTCGATCTCCTCGAAGCGCGCCTCTATCGCGCGGTTCTTTTTATCATGGTACACATTCATCGTCAGAGATGAGCCAGGCTGGAATGACAACGAACTGCGCGCATAATAGAGACAGGAGATGACGTCTTGGGTGCCGGGCGGGATCTCCAACGTCTCAGTCGTCCCGCCTTTGACAACTACGACCTTCCCCTCTTTCTGATTAAATGTGTACTCGAAGTCTTCTTTTTTCTTCCCCTCTCGCCGCTTGAAGGTCAAGTGCTCCGGGAGCAGCGTGGCAGGATCCACGATCGACTCGACCCGGTTATCCACGGGAAAGAATTTAGTGATCGCGGGTCTCGACTGCGCCGTGGTAATCAGTTTCGCCAACGGCCTGTCTCCATCCACAGCGGCCTGACTGATAGCCATCACCGCTGTGCCGGCGGTCATATACAACCAGGAAATTTCGTAGGTGAGCTGTTCCCCGACTTGGAAAGATCGCGCTGAAGAAAGGTTGCTAGGAGCCTGTCCGACAATGCCGTTCGTGACGAGGCGAAGGAGGTGCGGCCAGCTGCTAGGCCGCAGGCCCGGAAAAACCGGAGGCGTATTCGCTGGAATACGTTGAGGATTATTTCGGGCCGAGAACGACGCAGATGGTCGTGGATCGTTCGCCGCAGTAGAAAGGTCACTGTCGGACAAGCTCCCAGCCTCAGCCCACGGAACCACCCCACTCATGGTGCCCAGGATCAGGCAAACCAGCACGAAGCATGCGCGAGACACGCGAGGCGGGCGGGACAAGCGGGACGCGTGATTCGAAGTTCGAAGTTCTGGGTTCGAAGTTCCGGAAACTTCGAACTTCGAACCTCGAACCGTCTCACCAGTCGCGCTTTTCTGCATGTCTCGCACTTCGCGCGGGTTAGCAGCCAAGAGTTTGTTGGGCGGCTCGGAGCTCGCCTTCGATGACGGCGCGGATGGCAGCCAATCGCTCCGGCGTGGTGGCTTCAAAACGTAAGACCAGGGCCGGCTGGGTATTGGAGGCTCGGATCAGGCCCCACCCATCGTCGAAGATGGCACGGACCCCGTCAATCGTAATGACATCACGCAACACCGACTTCGAAGGACCAAGCGCCTCGCGGGTCTTCAGGCACAAGGCCAGCCGATCCTGGACCTGTCTGACTAACGTGAACTTGATGGCATCCGACACGTCAACCCGAATCTCCGGAGTGACGGAGGTCTTCGGAAGGTCCGCCACCAACGCGGAGAGAGGCTGTGTGGTCTTGGCCAGAATCTCCACCAGCCGGCACGAGGCATAAATCGCGTCGTCATACCCGAAGTACCGATCGGCAAAGAACATGTGTCCGGACATTTCACCGGCCAAGACCGCCTGCTCGATTTTCATTTTGGCCTTGATCAAGGAATGGCCGGTTTTCCACATGATCGGCCGCCCCCCCCGTTTCGCAATATCGTCATAGAGGCTCTGCGAGGATTTGACCTCGGAGATGATGGTACTCCCCGGCTTGGCCGCCAGAATATCGCGGGCGTAGACCACCATGAGGCGATCGCCCCACAACACCTGGCCCTGTTCGTCGATGGTCCCAATGCGATCGGCATCGCCATCGTAGCCGATCCCGGCATCCGCCTTGTGCTCCTTGACCGCTTGAATCAAATCGTCGAGATTCTCGAGGACCGTGGGGTCCGGATGATGGTTCGGAAATCTTCCATCGAGATCACAGTAGAGCCCGGTGACGCGACAGCCCAGGAGTTCCAAGGCCTGTTGGGCCACCAAGGCCGCCACCCCGTTCCCGCAATCGATCACCACATGAAGACGCTTTGCATTGACGTGGGCAAAGCTCTTCTTGAGATAGGCCAGATAGTCGGGAATGATGGGATGCTCCGAGAGTTGCCCTGCCCCGGACACAAACGAGCCCGCCTCCATCACCACGCGAAGCGCTTGGATCTCCTCGCCATGAATCGCCTCTTTCCCGATACAGATCTTCAATCCGTTGTATTCGGCTGCATTGTGGCTCCCGGTGATCATGATGCCGCCGTCAATCGGCAGCTGAAACAGCGAGAAATACACCAGCGGCGAGGGGCAGATCCCGATATCCACCACATTCAACCCACCGGCGAGCAGGCCTCGCACCAGGGCCTGGTGGAGACTCGGTGAACTCAGACGGCCATCGCGCCCGACGGAGATCGTCTTCACCCCACGATCTTTGACATAGGTGCAGTAGGCACGGGCCACCTGCTCCGTGATCGACTCGGTGAGTTCCTGCCCGACAATGCCGCGCAGATCATATTCGCGAAAGAGTCCCATGATATCTCCTACAATGCTGACAAGCTGACAGGCAAGAAAGCTGACATTGTGTCAGCCTGTCAGCGTTTTCACCTGTCAGCCCTTGGTATTCCTGCCATAATCATCCTGAAACCGGACGATATCGTCTTCCCCGAGATAGGGTCCGTTTTGCACTTCAATGATATGCACCGTCTCGTGGCCGGAGTTTTCCAACCGATGCCGGGTTTCGACAGGAATTTCCGTACTATGTCCCACCTTGAGGTCAAACACCTCCTCGCCCCTCGTCACCCGCGCCGTCCCGGTGATCACCACCCAATGTTCGCTCCGTCGGTGATGCAGCTGTAACGAGAGCCGGCCTCCCGGCTTCACCGTCACGCGCTTCACTTTATACCCAGGTCCTTCTTCCAAGATCGTATAGGATCCCCAGGGCCGCTGCACGGTCAGGTGCTCCAGATGTTCCGGCGCCTGCTGCTGCTTGAGAATGTCGACCAACTGCTTCACCTCTTGCGCGCGGGACTTCGGACAGACGAGGGTGGCGTCCGGCGTATCGACCACCACCATGTCGGTGAGCCCAATCGTGGCCACCAGCCGGCGATCCCCGTAGACAATCGACCGGCGACTCCCGATGTCGACCACCCGACCGACCACGACGTTACCGGCCTTATCCTTCGGCGCCACTTCATCCAAACTCCCCCAACTTCCGACGTCAGACCACTGAAAGGACACGGGCACGATGGCCGCTTTCTTCGATCGCTCCATGACTCCCGTATCGATCGAGACCGGCGTGAGTGTCCGGTAGGCATCGTCGATGGCCTGCCTGGTGGCCCCGGCCTGTATCAACCGGCCGATCTGCTCAATCCCACGAAAGAGAGCCGGTTGATGGCGTCGGATTTCATCCAGAATCGTCGCGGCGCGCCACACGAACATGCCGCTATTCCAGTAATAATCCCCCGCTTTCAGATACTGTGCCGCCTTGGTGGCATTGGGTTTCTCCACGAATCGGCTGACCGGATGGCCCTTGAGCGCCCCCTGTTTTCCCAACATCACGTTTCGATTGGGCCGAATGTAGCCATAGCCGGTTTCCGGGCGAATCGGCTTGATACCAAAGGTCACCAGATAGTCCTGCTGGGCCAGTGTCGCCGCCAACGAGACCGCCGCATCGAACGCGCGCTGGCCGGTGACGATATGATCGGCTGGCACCACCAGCATGATCGCATCAGGATCCAGACGGACGAGCTCTAAGGCCACCAAGGCAATCGCTGGAGCGGTATTGCGGCCTTCCGGTTCCAACACGAAGTTCTCGCTGAGCGCGTCTTTCCATTCGCTCAGCTGGACGCGAATGGACTCGGCTTGGGCGGGATTCGTCGAGATCAGCACCCGGTTCGGCGACGACGCACAGACGACCCGGCGCATGGTCTGCTGAATCAACGTTTCATCCCCCATAATCCGCAGCAGCTGCTTGGGAAACAACTGCCGACTGAGCGGCCAAAACCTGGTGCCGCTTCCGCCCGCCATGATCACGGGATAGAGATGGTTCTGGAGTTCGAGGTTCGAGGTTCGAGGTTTGAGAGAAGCCATACACTGATCTCCAGTCCTATGAGCGTTTTCCTGATCCTGGAACTTGCAATTTTGAATTATCAATTTTGAATTTTGAATTTGCGCCTTGCGCTTCTAGGATCATCTCTATGATTTCCCGAACCGCGCCCTCTCCGCCCTTCTTCTGACAGATATAATCGACCGCCGCGGCAACCTGTGGCATCCCATCGGCCGGCGTGGCGGAAAATCCCACCGCTTTGAGCGTCTCAAGATCGTTGATATCGTCACCGATATAGGCGACCTGGCTGAGGGTAAGCCCATGGCGTACGGCCATTTCACTGACGAGCAGCAACTTGTCCATCACCCCTTGGTGCAATTCGGGGATCGCAAGCTTCTCGGCGCGCCGCGCCACCAGCTTGGTCCGTTCCTGCGTCACAATGGCGGTGATAATTCCCGCACGCTGTAACAGCTTGATCCCCAT
>JANNIV010000118.1:0-15906 GCA_031405355.1 Nitrospira sp. | reverse complement strand
ACAAGCTTGGCCGCTCTGGCAGGCTGCGCAAGCTTGGATAAGAGCCCTATTTGTAATCCCAGTCACCAATGGCTGGCTTGGTCTGACGTCCGTTGTAATCCCAGCACTGCACCGACGGACATGACCGACAATACAGCAAGGGATGCAGCCGCCCGAATCGCGGCTCTTGAAAAAGACCGTCAACGGTTGGCCGACGAACTGGCGGCAGCACAGAAACAGAACGGCGTGCTCAGCAGCCGCGTGAGCGATCTGGAGCGACAGCTCGCTGCCGCGAAGCAGCGCAACGCGGATCTCGAAGCGCAGCTCGCCGCGATGGGCGGCATGGCCGGTGACAAAAACAAACTCGCCGCCGAGCTGGCCGCTGCCAGACAGAGGATCGCGGATCTCGAGAAGCAGTTGGCAGAATGCGAAGCCCGCGTGGCCGATCTACGAAGCCATCTGGATCAGAGCAAGGGCAGCCTCGCAAAGGCTGAAAAGGACCTGATCAAGGCGCTCCAACCGGAAATTTCCAAGGGCACAGTGTCGGTCCACCAGACCGGCGATGGGCTCACCATCAACCTGGCCTCCAGCCTCCTGTTCGATTCTGGGCAAGACCAGCTGAAGACCGGCGGAAACGATGCCTTGAAGCGTGTGGGCAACGTGCTCAAAGACTTCCCGGAAAAGCAGGTGCATGTCGCGGGCTATACCGACAACGTGGCAATCAAGGGTGCGTTGCTGAAGAAGTTTCCATCCAACAAGGAACTCTCGGACGCTCGTGCCACTAGCGCCGCTCAGGCGCTGCGGGACGGCGGTGTGAGCAGCAATTTATCGGCCGAAGGTCACGGGGACAGCAACCCGATCGCAAGCAATAACACGCCAGCGGGACGTGCCAAGAACCGCCGCGTCGAGGTGATCGTCAAGTAACGGCTCGATGCTCCGGAGGAGGCAGCGACATGTTCGCTGCCTCCTTCAAGCTCAACCGTCTGTGATTTCAACTAAAGGGAGACATCGATGAAGATGAAAACAAGCATGATAGGCGCTGTCTTGTCGGTGTTCGTGATCGGTCTCACAGCTTCAGCATGGGCCGTTGACATGGACGCCATGAAGAAGAAGGGTGAAACCGTGAAGGGTCAAGCCGAGAACGTGAAGAAGGAGGGCGGTGAGGTCAAACAAGACGTCAAGGATATGAAGGCGCAGGATGCCATGAAAAACGCGGGAGAAATGAAGGGCGAGGGGATGAAGCTCAAGGACGCTGCCACGGGCAAGTAACCTCCGGATAGGTTCTCTTCGATCCAGGCCGGCGCGTCTATGACGCGCCGGCCCTCCTGCCCAGCAGATTACCTGTATTACTTTCTTCGCCCAAATTCTTTACTCTAACGCGCCGTCTCCGAATAGCATCACCAGGCGTCAAAAATTGACCCGAAGATTCAGAGACCCGACATGAAAGGTGGTTTGGTATGTGCCATCTGCGATGCCGGGAAGAGTGACCGGGCTTACACTACCGCTGACAGTCCGCGGCTCATACAGAATCAGCTGATAGGCCACGTCTACTCCTATCCCTTTCGGCCAGAACGATGAACCTTCTGCTGCGCCACAGGGGATCAGTCCGAGAAACTTGCCTCCCCCCTTGCATAGCAAACCCAGCCCTCCTGAGATCGCTTGCTGGTCTGAGTCCGGAACAGTGGGCGTAAAGGACCGATCGGGAATAGGCGTTTGGGAATGCCAGTAGCCTCCCCGCAACGCAATATCCCAATCCGGTAGCACAGCCGGATTGAGCCATTTATATTCAGTTCCGATCATGAGCGTATAGGCATTCCGCCAGTTCTGTGGATTTGAAATGGTGGCGCCGTTCGAGAGGTGCACGTCGAGATTGCGCACCGAACGCCACCCCGTATGGTCGACATCGAACTCCAGCTTCCATTCATGTGCCGCATCGCGGATCGGCCACACTGCGATGCCGACTGTAAAGACCTGTGGAATCACCAACGTGGTCGAGGCATCCGCCAGGCGCGTGCCGTTGGCGAGAAACTGGCCTTCCAAATGGAGTGTCGCCTGGCTGCGGTATACCAGGCCCACGTTGACTAATGGCTGGCCGTTAGCGTTCCGCAGCGGCGTATACAGCAAACTCACGTTGAACCCGGCAGCCGTATCCCCCCCGTTGATCTCCGTCTGGGTTCCGGGCGGCGGCAAGGGCGGCACACCCACTGAATTGAATTTTGTCACAGCCTGGCCTGTACCCCAGAAACTTGCGAAGGTATAGATGTCTGCGCCGACCCCGAAAGACAATTGGTCGTTCAGCTTATAAGCCAGGGTTGGCTTGATATCGATCAACGGCAATGACTGGGACGTCACCGCTGTGGCAAACGGGCTGTTGTTGGGATACCGGTACTGGACTCCGAACGGCGAGACGACGCCGATTCCCACAGAAAGATTCTCCAACGAAGCTACTCCGAGACTTTTGAGGTTCGCGGTGAGATAAAAATTGCTCGGAGGCGGGGAGACCACGCTGCCTCCAAAATCGCCCCGCGTCGTCGCTCCGGAGGGACTGGTGAAGTTTGTGCCGCCGCCGATCAGCAAGGTTCCGATACTCGTCTGAATGCCGCTCAGTTGGGTGATGCCTGCCGGGTTAAAGTACAGGGCCGAGGGATCGTCGGCCTGCGCCGCGAAGGCTCCGCCCTGGGCTGTTCCGGAAGCACTATGATCGAAGATCCTGATAGCACCTGCGAAGACAGTTGTGGGAGCCGCCGAGATGAAGAGCATGACCCCTGCCACCCCGATGATCTTCAACCAGTCCATCGATTGACTACCCCGCCCTCTCCCTGCATGTCGGGTGCTCCACGTCGCTTTCTCTTCCCGGTTCTTCTGCATTGGCCATATCTCCTTCAAGAATTTCCTCACACAGGGTAAGTCTGGCGCGGCATAACACTCGCGCAGCTCTGTCGGTCTTTGCGAAATCTCTTCCACAATTTCTATATAGATAGCAATAATATCCTGAATTTCATACTTAAATTCACACTGCCGTTATTCATTATCGATGAGACCGACCTGGATGAGACCGACCTGGATGAGACCAACCTGCCGGATAGAGCTCAGCGTGGGAGTTCTACCTCATCGCTTCAATCGAGACAAGCGAGGCGGGCGACCCTGCTCCCACCTTAACGATCAGCGAAGCTTTGGTTGACAAACCATTGGTTGCGGACAATAGTGTAGCCCTGAAGCACCGCCATCCGTGGGTTTCAGCGGGATTGCCATAACTACGCTCAACGGTATCGCGAGAACAGAAGGCTCTTCGACCGATTAATTGAAGGAGACGAAGGATGGAGAGCGCGACGATAAGCCGACTGGGAGTGAGCATACCCGTTGTTGCAGATTTTCAGGGCACATTGACGCGAGGGGTTACACAGGACCTCGGCCTCGATACCATTTCCTTTTTGACCGATTTCGCACCTTCAGCAGGCACGTCAGTCTCAGTACTCTTCTACTTCAGCCATAATGTCGCCTATATGCCGTTGGCGGGCCAGGTGACTGCCGTGACCGAGGAGAGCGGAGATCCAACGACACAGTTCCAGATCGATGTCCAGCTGCTATCTCTCGGCGATACAGAGCGGCGTATTTTAGAGTCTACTTTTCATGAACTCGAAGTATATCTGCAGAGCCTCGGAGCACCGGAAAGTTCCACGCGCGCGGCAGCCCGCGCGGAATTGATCACCGCCAATCCCCGGTCAATTCTTTCTTTATTCATCACAGATAATCCGTATCATCTTCCGTACCGATTGCCGTTCAGAATCGACAAAGAGCCTGGCATGGCCGCTCAGCATGTTGGGTCGACACCTATCCCACAAGCGGTGCAGAAGACAGCCCCCGCGCCTTCACCCCTGCCTTCCAAGATGACCCCGATGCGATTTTCCTGGAAGATGGTGCCGCAAAGCTTTGGGCTCCTCACGCAAGTCCTGCGCGATTTGACCATCCGCTTCTTGCCCGGTCCTCTCGCCCGCCTTTTCGTCACGCCCATTACGTTTGCGTTCATCGCTCATCCTCGCACGTTGAGCGATGTCCCGAGGAAATTCCCGTTCGCCGGCCTCTTGCCTTCGCGCCTGGTGGAACGGTGGCTCCAATTCCAATGGCCGCTGGTGGCCTCTTACATTACAGGCTTGACTACGGCGAACGGAACTCCCACGACCGGAGCGATGCTGTTTTCTCCGATGACGACAGAGCAAATGATCCGCAACCCCCGGCTCGCCCGGAAGCGTATATTGCAGACCATCCGGCTGGCTGAAAAAATGGGAGCGAGGATCGCGGGGTTAGGCGCCTTCACATCGATCGTCACGCGAGACGGGCGGGATCTTGAAGGGAAGGTTCGTCTCGGATTGACGACGGGGAATCCTCATTCCGCTGCTATCGCTGTCCAGAATGTCCTTCAAGCCGCCGCACTGACAAATCTGAGCCTGCCTCACGCCACTGTTGCGATCGTCGGGGGAGCCGGCTCAGTGGGTTCAGCCTGCGCAAAAATGCTTTCCAGACTTGTCGCGAACCTCCTGATCATCGATATCAAAAAGGACGCGCGGCAAGATCTGGTCGCACAATTGGCAGGCCAGCTGGCAGTCGTGGAGGGCGCCTCGAACCTTGATCGAGTACGAAATGCGGACATCGTCATCGCCGCAACCAACAACCCGCACATCCTTTTAACCGCCGATCATTTGAAGCCTGGCGCGATCGTGATTGACGCCGCCCAACCGAAAAACGTGTCGGAGGACATTCCGCGCCAGCGGCCTGATGTCGTCGTCATCGAATCCGCCGTGGTTCAAACGCCCGATATCGATGTGCACTTCGACCTGGACCTCGCTCCGGGGGAAGCCCTCGGATGCCTCTCTGAGACCATGATATTAACCGCCATAGGATGGGAGGGGCATTACTCCCTTGGCAAAGCCGATCCATCCCACGCCGCCCACATCATCGCTGCCGGTCGCACACTGGGTTTCCACCTTGCGCGTTTTCGAAACTCTTCCGGCTATGTCACCGACGAGCACCTTCTCAGAATCGCTCAGAAACGCACGGTGTAAAAGGCTATGGACTCTCCAACCTATGAGTTCAATATCCATGCGATTCCCATGTTACTCATGGGAATCGTTACGTTTGGGCTGGGGATCCTGGTCTATCAATCGAATAGGCAATCCGCCGCGCACCGCCATTTCCTCGTCGCCTGCGCCAGCATCGCTCTGTGGCTCAACTCAACCGGCATCGGCCTCTTCGCGACCACGCCAGACAGGGCATTGATCTGGTTTAGACTCGACAATGTCGGCGTCATGTACCTTTCTGTCGCGTTCTATGCCTTCTCCTCGGAATTCCTCCACCTTCAGCGCGCCCGTTCAATTTGGCTTGGGTATGGACTCGCTACGCTTCTGGCTATCGCGGTTCTCCTTCGTCAAGACTTCATCACGGGGGTACGCCACTACTGGTGGGGATATTTTCCGCAGTGGGGACCAGCCAGTATGTTCTTTTTTGCCGTGTTCTTCGCCTACATGGCTGCCGCATTTACTGATTACATTCGCGCCTACCGCACTGTCACAACACCCATTAAGCGTCAACAGATCAAGCTTGTCCTAACCGCGTTTGGGATCGCCTACCTGGGCTCAGTCGATTTCTTCCCGGCACTCGGCTATGAACTCTACCCCTTCGGCTATGTCCCAATTTTTCTGTTTACCGCAGTTGTCACTGTCGCGGTTCTGAGGCATCAGCTCCTTGATGCCTCACTGCTCGTCTCCATGAGCGCCACCTATCTCCCGCTCATTCCCTTCGCCCTCTCGCTCGTAGTGCTCGCGCATACATTGGGCGACTTCTCTCCAGCGGCCTTGAGCAGTGTCCTTGTTATCACGACCGTGGCGTTCACTGCACTATACGTTACCCTTCAGCCGCGCCTTCAATCCGCGCTCAACAAAGCTCTTTTCCCAAGTCGGTATGACGCGTATAACACATTGACGCGCTTCAGCCGCACCATGGTCATGAATCTGGACCTCGCCAGTTTGCAGGCCGAGACTGTCCGGACGCTTCAAACCGTCATGGGAATCGAGAAGATATCGCTCTTTCTCTCTGAGGTGGAAGAAGGGCGGTACGGACTGAAGGCTTCACACGGGATAGACCAAATTCAGGCCAATGCCATGCAGCTCATGAGCCACGAATACTTTGCCGATTTTCTTTTGGAGCGCAAACGCCCGGTTGTCAAGGAGGAGCTGCCTGACGAGTTCTTAGGGCAAGATACATCGCTGCCTACTGCGCTGGTCGAGACGTTGACAAAGATGGACGCTGAAGTCTGTCTGCCCCTTGTGAATAAGACCCGGCTCATCGGCTTTGTTAACCTCGGGTACAGGCCCTCTCTGAAATACTATTCGAAGGACGAGCTCAACCTTCTCGGCTCTCTGGCAGACAATGCTGCGATCGCACTCGACAATGCCATGCTCTATGAAGATTGGAAGCGCTCGCAACTACTCATCCGTCGTACAGATCGTCTCCGCTCACTGGAGACCATCGCGGGGGGATTTGCCCATGAGGTACGGAACCCCCTTACGTCGATCAAAACGTTCATCCAATTGGCACCGTCGAGGCGGGACGATCCGGAGTTTATGGACTCCTTCGGCGCGGTGGTCGCCGACGATCTTGCACGCATCGAGCGACTCATTGAAGAGATTCTGGACTACGCACGCTACATGAAACCTAAGTTATCCTTGGAATCGTTGAACGATATCGTGACCTCCTGCTTGCACTTCATCGAAGTCAAAGCGAATAATCTGGAAGTTTCTCTCGATAAACATCTGGCTGAAGATCTATCCCCGATAGCGGTCGATCGTCAGCAGATGAAACAGGTGTTCATGAATCTCTTTCTAAACGCCATCGACGCGATGGGAAAGAAAGGAGGACGTTTGACCATCAAGACGCGTCAGCTCACCCGCCTTGACGGCACTCGATGGATACAGATCGAGGTCTCGGATACCGGCAGTGGGATTGCGCCTCAAGATCTGCCTCACATTTTCGATCCCTTCTTTACTACAAAACATGAAAGCACAGAACGTGTGGGAACCGGGCTCGGACTCTCGATCGTCCATCAAATCATTCAAGAACATGCTGGCACAGTCGAAGCCCTGAGCACTGTCGGCCAAGGAACAGTTTTCCTCCTGACAATCCCTGAAAAAACGGCTCTGGACCCCGTGCCAGCCGCGTCTCCTTCAGCCTGGCAAAGCAAACCCCTTTCCATTCCCGGCATCCCTCCTTTGCTCCAAAAAGGTACCGGAACATACGGCCCTTAAACACGCGTGTGTCCGAAGTCCTACTATGTCTGTCCTCTCCCCAACAACTGTATAACCTCTCCTGCTAAAACACCGTCACCTGCACTCATTCCGCTAACTCCAGATATAGACTTGCGCCTGGTCCCGGAGAAGCAGTCCCATGCGCCCCTAGCTCAATGGATAGCGCACCGGGCTTGCTCGTTATCTCTCAGGGATGGGGGTTGATTGATCTTCCACTGCGCGCGTCCAGCGAATGCTGGTTCATCTGGTCTATCTCGTCTATCTGGTTTGTCTGGTTAATCACACTGGAAATTCATCCGGAAGAACCAGATAGACCAGAAAGACCGGCCAACCAGACAGACAAGCCCGAGCGCGTTGCGCGAGCATGGAAGATCATCAGCCTCCATCCCGTTCTTAGCTGTACTGATCCCACGTATCGCACTGCTTGAGCGCCCAGAACACCGCCTCTATGAGTTTCTTCAGCGACACGTTCTCCGGATCGCGCAGGGTTTGCAGTTTCCTATCGAGATCTTGAAGTGGCTGGATCGATCGTTTATCCGGAATCTTGCCGAGCGCCCACGCCACTTCCGTGAGCACCGACCAGTCGGTCTTTGCATCTTGTAGTTTGGCCAGCAACGGCAGCACGACCGAAGCATCCCCATGCAGTCCGCCGAGCTGGCCCAACCCCTTGGCTGCTGCCGCCTGCAATTCAATCTGCAGAGACGTGTTCATGATGTCGACGAGCAACGGAATGCCCTCTTTGCCGAGACTGCCCATCGCCCCGATTGCTTGCTTTGCCAGGTCGCGATTCTTGAGCGCTTCTCTCAATTTCGGCAAAGCCTCGTCGGCTTGCATCTCGCCCAAGAGAGTGATGATTTTGAGCCGTCTCGGCTGCGGCGTATCGGATCGATCGAGTAACTTCAGCAGACGCTCCGGCTGACCCCATTCAGCGGCCAGCAGCAAAGGAAATTCATATGTCTCAAGCGCATCCCTCAACTTGCCCATGGCATAGGCGCCCGGATCTCCCGTCTTGGCCGATTGCGCGACTTGCTCCGCATTCTCAAACTCGGTTCGGACCTCTTTCTGCCATTTCACCTTTATACCACCGAGGAGATAGGTCATCTGACAGGCGGGGCCTTTCCACAGCCGGGACGGGGCATCGGGCAAATCCGCATCGCCACCGGCAGCCGTCGTACCCTCCCATGTTTTCCGCTGTTCACATTTGATTTTGACCACAGCGTCATGGGGTTTACTTGCTTCTCGCACCACCGTATATCCCAATTCACCGATCCGGCGGGCGACAAGCTCGACAATCGGCGCCGCATCAACAACTCCCTTGTCTACGAGTGCAATCGCCTCGATGCGCACGGTTTGAATCTTACCAAGCAGCATTTTCTGCTCCGGCGTGAAATGGTCCCGGTAGGCCCAGGAGAGAGAAGCGGAAAGGGCTATACCAGTGAACGCCAGAGTTGCGAGCAGTCGCGCAACGCGCACCGTGGACCTCCTAACCAGTATGCTGACGAAGAATTACGCAGGCTGCCTGATTATAACCATCATTGAAGGCTGCGGCTACCGCAGGTATGATAAGACCCTTTTCGGTATCCTGCTAGCCGGCATTATTCACGAGGGTTCGTGACGAAACCGCCGAGACGCCGAGCGAGACGGGCGCGCGGAGCCGTGAGGCCCCGATGCGTACTCGTGCAGTACGTTGAGGGTCCGAGCGGCGAGCCCGCCCGCCGTCAGGCGCGTCGTCACCGCGCTTGCGAGGTCGAGCGCCATTAACATGATCTTGGCGCGAAGAACCGTTTCTATAGTGGATCTTGACGTCTCTCTCTGACGGTTGCAGTAGAAGCCTTCGTGAATAATGCGGGCTAGACATCATTCATGAATAGTCATGCTCAGAAACGAATGCTAACCGCCCTATGTGCACGCAAGTGAACACAGTTCTACCCCGAAGAAGTAGGGTTGACAGTGGGATACCTCCAACGGTACAAAATACATACACAAATATGAGTTTTCGTTTGCTTGCTCACCCTTCAGAAGTCGGCTCCTGAAGACCGCACTATGCGAGAGTGGCGGAACTGGCAGACGCGCGAGACTTAGGATCTCGTGGGTGACCGTGGGGGTTCAAGTCCCCCCTCTCGCACCAGACCACGACCAGGCAGCCTGCGCTAAGGTTCTTCAAGAAAAAAAGGATACGCGCCAGCTATGAACATGGAAGTGACTGAACTAGGACCGATGAAACGCGCCCTCAAGATTGAGGTGCCGGCTGATGAGGTCACTCAACGGCTTGCCCGCGCCTACGTCGAGCTGAACCGCCAGGTCAATATCCCGGGATTTCGTCCCGGCAAGGTACCCTTGGCCTTGCTGGAAAAGCGCTATGCCAAAACCGTGGAAGAGGACGTGATCCGAAGTCTCGTGCCGGACTTCTACGAAAAGGCCGTCCGTCAAGCGGGAATTGTGCCGGTCCACGTTGAAATCCCCCCGCTGGACAGAGTCAAGATTAAGAAGAACGAGCCCTTTACATTTACCGCGACCGTCGAGATCAAGCCAAAAATCGCCTTGCGGGACTATAAGGCGCCGAGTCCGATGTCACTCAAGCCCGACAATCGTACCATCACCGACGAACAGCTCGACCGTGGCCTTGAAGTCTTGCGCGAACAACATGCCCGCCTGGAGGCCACCCCGACCGGCCATGCCATCGTGGACGGAGACTATATCGTCCTGGACCTGCAAGGCACACTCGATGGCACGCCGTTGGAAGGCACGAAGAAGGAAAGTCAACTTCACAAGGTCGGGTCACACGCATCCGTCTTGGGCTTGGAAATTGATTCGCATGTCGGGGGAAAGAAAGAGGGAGAGGCGCTCGAAATTTCCCAGCCGTACCCAGACAGTCATCCCGATCCTCGCGTTGCCGGCAAGACGGTTGTATTCACCCTGACGATCAAGTCCGTCAAGGAAAAGAAGCTGCCGGCCCTGGACGATGAATTTGCCAAAGATTGCGGCCCCTACAACTCGCTCCAGGAGATCAAAGACAAGCTGCGTGACGGGATGGAGCAGGCGTTGAAGCGAGAAATCGAGGACATACATAAAGATACAATCATGAAACGGCTGGTAGAGACCCATCACTTCGATCTCCCGGAGACCCTGGTAGAACGTGAGCTGGAGGCCATCATCCGTCAGCATGTGCAGCAGCAACAACAGAAGGGTGGCGCCCAGGAATCGCCCGCCACGGAGGATCTCACAAGCCTTCGCCAGGAATATCGGGACGAAGCAGCACGCCGTGTGAAGCTCAGCCTCGTGCTAGAAGAGATCGCCGAAAAAGAAGGATTGACAGTCACGCAAGACGATTTCAATGCTGAAATCATGCGGCTGGCCTCGGACCTCAAGATGCCGGCCGCTGAGCTCGTCAAGATGATCAAAGCCGGCGGACAAGAGTCTATCGAAGAATTACGTACCAGGACTTTGGTGGATAAAGCCTTAGATTTCGTCTACCGCAATGCGGTGATTCAGGGGTAGTACCGAGCGGTGCAGGGCGCAGCAAGTGAAGTAGGTCGAGGTTAAGGTTGAGTGATGATGAGATTTTTCAATCTCAGCCTTGCCCTGAGCCTTAACCTTCCGGAAAGCTGACGGACTTTTTCAGCATCCCGCTAAGTGGAAAGGAAAGACGTGCATGCTAGTTCCCATCGTTATTGAGACAACTAACCGAGGCGAACGCGCCTACGACATTTATTCTCGGCTCCTGAAAGATCGGATCATCTTCCTCGGTGCGCCGATCGACGACATCTTTGCCAATCTGATCATTGCCCAGCTCTTGTTTCTTGAAGCGGAGGATCCTGAAAAAGACATCAATCTCTACGTCAACTCCCCCGGGGGAAGCGTCACGGCGGGATTGGGCATTTACGACACCATGCAGTATGTGAAGCCCCCGATCAACACCATCTGCCTGGGCCAGGCCGCCAGTATGGGGGCCTTCTTGCTCACCGCCGGAACCAAAGGGAAGCGATTCGCCCTGCCGAATGCGAGGGTCATGATTCACCAACCCATGGGCGGATTTCAGGGGCAAGCCACTGAAATCGACATTCATGCCAGAGAGATCTTGAAAATCCGCGAACGGCTCAATGAGATCATGGCCAAACATACCGGCCAGCCGCTTGAGAAGATAGCCCTGGACACCGAACGGGACTACTTCATGTCGGCAGAAGAAGCGAAGCGGTACGGTCTCATCGACGAAGTCATTACACGGCCACCGAAACTCCTCAAGGCCGTCGGTGGCGATGCAGGGAAAGACGCGATCAAGGACAAGTAACAAGGAGGGCGCATGGGGAAGCCGGATAAGATGGATCGACATCTCCGTTGTTCGTTCTGTGGAAAGAGCCGCGACGAGGTCCGCAAATTGATTGCCGGGCCCACCGTCTACATCTGCGACGAGTGCGTCAACCTCTGTAACGACATCATTGCCGAGGATTGGGAAGAAGCCAAAGAAGAGATTTCATCGAAACTCAAAAAGCCGGTAGAAATCAAGCACCACTTGGACCAATACGTCGTGGGACAGGAGCGGGCCAAACGAATCCTCGCGGTAGCCGTTCATAACCACTACAAGCGAATCTCGTCCAAGGATAAAGACGTTGACGACGTGCAACTCCAGAAGGGCAACATCCTCATGCTGGGGCCCACCGGCACAGGGAAAACACTGTTGGCCCAAACCCTTGCGAAGTACTTGGACGTCCCCTTTACGCTGGCCGATGCGACCACGCTCACCGAGGCAGGATACGTCGGTGAAGATGTGGAAAACATCATCCTGAAGCTTCTGCAAGCAGCGGACTACGATGTGGAGCGGGCCGAGCGGGGCATTGTCTACATCGATGAAATCGACAAGATCAGCCGCAAGAGCGACAGCCCCTCTATTACCCGCGACGTCTCGGGCGAAGGGGTTCAACAGGCGCTGCTCAAACTCATCGAAGGAACCATTGCCAATGTGCCGCCTCAAGGCGGACGCAAGCATCCACACCAAGAATTTATTCAGGTCAATACGAGCAACATCCTCTTCATCTGTGGCGGAGCGTTCGTCG
This sequence comes from Nitrospira sp., assembly GCA_031405355.1. GTDB lineage: Bacteria > Nitrospirota > Nitrospiria > Nitrospirales > Nitrospiraceae > Palsa-1315. The sequence continues at coordinate 3,578 of JANNIV010000118.1, read as the reverse complement.
GGCTCGAACACATTATCGAGCAGCGCCTGAATCGGAAAGCGATGGGATTCGGAGCCGAAGTTCGCGGACGGAGCGAGATACGGCTTGGCGAACTGTTCTCGAAAGTTCAGCCGGAAGACTTCCTCAAGTACGGCTTGATTCCTGAGTTCGTCGGCCGGCTGCCGGTCGTCGCCACGTTGGATGAGCTGGATGAACGAGCCCTCATTCGAATCCTGACCGAACCGAAAAACGCGCTCACGAAGCAGTATGAGAAACTACTCTCCTTTGAAAAGGTGAAGCTCAAGTTCACAGAAGGCGCGCTCGGGGCGATCGCACGGAAAGCGTTTCTCCAGAAAACCGGGGCGCGAGGCTTGCGCGCCATCCTCGAAGACGTGATGCTGGACGTGATGTATGATGCCCCCTCTCAGAAGCAGATTAAGGAAGTCCTCATTACCGAAGATGCCATCCTCGGCAAGCACGCTCCCATCCGAATCTTTGAACAAGACAAGGATGTGAAGACCGCCTAAGTCATTATAACTGTAGCCTTTTTACTCGCCCCACGGGCGCTCGACGCAGAATCCTCCAGGCCAGGAACACCCTGGCCTGGTTGTTCCCTCACCTCTTCCATTCTGGAATACTCCTTGCTCTCTCTTCCTCCCGAGCCTTGACGCCCCTCATGGCTCTACGCTTTCCCTCGACAAGATGAAATGCTGCGCTATACTTGCGCTACAGATTGAACGTGGAGGACCTGTGAGATATCCCGTGTCTTCAAGCCTTCGACACAAGGGGAAGGCTCTTGACCTTGATGCAAACCGTGAATTGATCACCCTCCTGGGGGTCAATGGCGAACCTATGGGCAACCTATCCTGGGACTTCGTCATCGACCAGATTCTGGCCTACCGTAAGCCCCAGGCGAGCCGGGAAACCAGAAATGAGCCGCGCGTGACGCTCACCTTCCATGTCAAATACACAACTCCGGAAGGTCAGCAGCTTGAAAGTCGCGCAGGAGGTATCGGCGGAGGCGGGCTCTTTATCGAAAGCCTGAGCCCGCTACCGATCGGCACCACGCTCGCTCTTGAGTTTTCTCTACCGGAGGAGCCGTCAAAATGGTTGCCGGCGAAGGGGCTCGTCGCGTGGGTCTGCCCTAAAGCAGACCAATATACATTTAGCCCAGGCATGGGGGTACGTTTTACGGAGATTGACCAAGAAATCCGTAACCGTGTGTTGGAACTAGTGAAATCTATCCAGACTGTTGGCCCGCCAGCCTAGAGAATATCCGCCTACTGATGAATCGTCTCGCGTTCAACACTACATGGACCTAAGCATGAAATTTCCTGTGATCACGACAGAAAGACATGAGGGCAAATTTCTTGAGATGAATGCTGACCAGGAAGTCGTCACGCTTCATAGTTCCACGGGAGAACTGCTCGGCGCCCTGTCGTGGGGAACAGTCATTGAGCAAATTCTTGCCACCGACGATGACGCGAGATTCGCCCATGCGCGGTCCCATCCGAGAGCCCCGCTCGCCATGAAGGTTCACTGCACGACCCCGGAAGGCAAGCAGTTCGACAGCTTAACCGGCGGCATCGGTGCAGGCGGGTTATTCATCGAAAGCAGTACCCCGCTGCCTCCTGGAACCGAGCTATCCATCGAATTTGCACTGCCCGATCGCCCTTGGAAAAAACACAAGGCTAAAGCGAAGGTCGCCTGGACCCGCAGCATGCCTGACCGGCATCTGCTCTTCCCCGGAATGGGCGTCAAATTTACTGAAATCGACGAAAAGGCCCGCATCGAGCTGGTCGAACTTGTCGATGCGTTAAATCGTTCACGCGTGACGACTTAAATCCCCCGTTTCGCCCAGCGGCGCACCCCGCTGTCCGGATCCTTCACAATCGTCGATTCAAGCGCGGCCCTGGCATCAGGGCCGCTAAGTATTCCCAAACGATAGGCCGCTTCTGCACGCACCCCAGGCGCGGGATCTTCAGCTAGACGTTCTCTGAGCCAAGGAGAAACCGCCGACCCTCCCCATTCACCCACTGCCGCCACAATGCCCTGACGAACCTCCGCATCGGAACCACCCGCTGCTGCGACAAGCGCGGGAATCGATTGGCTTGCATCGACTTGCAGCAATGCCTGCACCGCCGCTTTCCTAATCGTTGCATCCGAAGATCTCAGTAACCCTACGACAGGCTGGAGCAATCGAGTACCTGGCTCAATCTCGCCGATTGCCACAACCGCTGCCTGCCGAACCGATTCGACAGGATCCTCCAGTGCCTGCGTCAACAGGGCAACGACTCCCTCGGTAGCTGTGGGTTTCAATCGCCCCATGGCCAGTACCGACGCTTCGCGGACTATGGCTGCCGGTTCGTGCTTGAGGGAGAGAATGGAGTCCACGGCTCGCGGGTCGCCGATCTTGCCCAGAGACTCTACAGCAACTCGCCGCACCTCCGGCGCCTCATCACGGAGCAATTCCAGCATGAGAGAGAACGTGTACTCCCTCGATGGGGGCGGAGAATCCTGGACACAACCGGCAAGCGAGAGGACTGACAGGAGAACGACAGACCCGATGGTGAAAAAGGAGGTCTGACGGAGCAGGTTGTCGGCATCGGGCAGACTGAAGAAAACCGCACCCCAGTTCACGCTTGCTTAGGAGGTTCTTCGTGTAAGGCGGGTAGCTCTTTGACCGCTTCGATGGATTGCTGGAATTCTTTCTGGGCAGAATCCATCTCGGCTTGGATTGTCCGTATCTCAGGTTCAACCGAATTGCGGACATCGGCAACAGCGTGCTTGAACGTCCGCAACGCGTCCCCCAGTCCTTCTCCCAAACTCTGCATATCCCCTGGGGAAATGCCCACCGGCTGTGCAGCCTTTGTCTTCATCGCCGCCTGCTGCGATTGCACACGGGCCACGGCGTCCTTGTTGACGATGGCCGATGGACGCTTTGCGACTGGTTTTGCCTGGGCGCCCGCGGGAAGAGGCGGGTACTGTGCCTTCATTATCGGCGCAGGAGCGGCGGCGCGGTCTTCCATTGTGGGAGGCTGCTGACTCTGCCCCGTCGATTGGGCCGAGCCTGGCTGGGCTAGCGGTGATATCACTGGCGAAGCCGGTTGTGGTGGAGCCGCCATTTTATACATTAAGGCGGCGGTAGTTCCGGGAGTCGCTTCCGGTCCAGGTATATAGGGCGTTCCAGGCTTCGGAGCGGCAGACGGCTGACCAGGCGTAACTACCGGTGCCGGTGCTCCCTGGATCGTTGATTGGGCCTGCATAGGCGCCGGTTGATTCACTTCGGGCGGTGTTGCATCCGGCGAGGGGATATCGTTGACTTCTTTCTTGAACCCTCTGAGCGCTTTGCCGACCCCTTCACCGATTTGTGGAAGTTTTCCTGCCCCAAAAATAATAAGGACGATAACGAGGATAATGATGAGTTCCGAAATCCCCATGGTACCGAACATGGTGTGGGTCCTTTTCCCTAGATCCGGTCAATCGCCCAGGGCCTTGCGTTACCGAGAACCGAATCAACTCTATAGGCCTGCAGGAGGCACTGTCAAGAAAGGGGGTAGGGGCTAGAAAATGGAGATGATCTCATTTTGCAAGGGCAA
>JANNIV010000117.1:0-8463 GCA_031405355.1 Nitrospira sp. | reverse complement strand
GGCCGTTGTGATCCGGTGGACTAAGGTCTGCCATCTTCACCTCCTCCTTGGTTCGGAGTGATTCGATGGGATGATGCGGAGTCGCACACTCTGCATCTCACTGCACATCAACCAGTGTGCGAACTGTTTCATCATTACTCCTCTTCAACAGAATATGTCAACGGGCGTCATCATAATTTTTCCGGATAGTCATAGGCATAACACATGCCATCCAGACATCGACTCGCAGGGTCGCCCTTACGCTTCACCCTCACTTCCCAGAGCCCTTCACTCACTCCGCAGCCATAGACCCGCCAAGACAGAAAAAGTAGAATGTGCTGGTTTCGTCAATGATTGGGGAAGCAGGATGGAAGAAGCCCGCTCCGTCGAAATTATGGAAATTTTAGTCTGCACGGGCGGCGTCCTGTATGGCGCAGTGTTGGCTTACGGACTCAGACAGCAGTGGCGATGGGTGACCGATCCGCCAGAATGGACATCGGTGATCTACTTTCCCACGGTCGTGAAGATGATTTGGGGTCCCACACATGTTCGTAGCTTTGCCTATCTGACGGCCTACGGCTCCTTCGCGATGAGTCTCTTTTGTCTTGTGCAATCATTGGTTGCTTCGTTTTAGCTCCCACTACAAACCGCCTTCGTAAACCAGCTCCCTGCCAAGCGCTGTGGACTGGTTCATCTGGTCTGTTGGTCAGAATACCGGCTTTTTCTGGGCTATTGGCATCACCTGCTATACATTATCTCAGAACACCTAGGCCTTCGATCCTTTAAGAGACATCAATGGAAACCGGTTCCAGTATCGTCCTGCCAGATTTCCTCCCCTACTTGCTGGCAATTGTTGGATTACTTGCCCTGTGGCAGTACTATCAAATCCAAACGATGAAGGGACGAATTCTCGCCATCGATATTTTCGACCGATCGGGCATCCGTATGTATCTCTATGTCGTGGCCGACGATCTACAGGCGTGCGAGGTGTGCCGCTCGGCCCATGGAATGGTTTACCCTCCGAGTGAGGTGATGAAGAGGCAGTTTTCACCGATCAAGGGAACATGTAAAACCCCTGCGCGCTGTATCGGCTTTCTTGTCGGCTTATACGGCGCGTGGCCCGAAGCGGACCGGATCGTCAAGCGGTTACAATTGTCCCGCAAACGTGAACCGATACAGTTGGGTCAGGACGAATTGGGGGAGATGGTCCTTGGTCCCTGGGAACGGAGCATCAGCGCCAACACCGACCGGTTGGGCATCTATGTGCTGGAGGCTGTCTTGGGAGATTGCTCAAATCCAAGTATCGCGATGGACAAATACCTCCATACGCTTGAGCATGCTAGGGAGATTCGGCATATGCCACTGATCGTACCAACGTACTTTCGCCTCGTGGAACTCTTGACCGCGCAGGAACGCGCGATAGAAGCGCTCCGGCTCATCGAGCAGTTTGAGAAACGTTACACGGGAGGGAAATCGGGGCCCTATGCGCCGACCGAGAAGCAGTTCGCTCTCATGAAAATCAAGAAGTCGCATTTAAAAAACACTGCGCGAACGCCCTCACCCGTCCCAACAACTTGAAATATTTTCGAAAGCCAAACCGAAGGCATTCTGAATTTCAGAAATAAAACAGGCCCGTGCTCTGAGCTTTTGGCGCATGGCGACCCGGCGTTCTTTGTCCATCCCCCTCCAACCCTTTACCCCATACCCCTGACTACCCCCCACTTACGCCTCACTACTGCGGCGCGTGGCGGAGAGTCTGTTCATCTGGTTGCCAGTCGTCTGCTTGTTTCGATGACAGGAAGATGCAACGCTGCGACTTGCTTGACTGAGCGGTCACTGGGCGCGTAGCATCACAGGAAAGGCGTTTCAGCCACGCCGACTGTCTCATCTCTCGCGCTTCATCACCCTTCCCAACGCGACCGATTCTCCAGTCTCCGCCGCTCCAACGCTGGCAGCACACTCGGCGTATTTTCCCGGACGATCACATCGCGGCAAGGAGGAATCCACATGTCAACGCCGAGGCCCATTACCGACCGCATCCTGGAACTACTCCAGGACTCCAAAAGTTGTGAATTCGACGCCTTGGTGGCAAGCTCTCCGGAATTCAACTCCAGTGATATCTACCAGGAGATCTCTCGCTTAAGCCGGGCAGGGAAGGTGATCATCACAAGGGGCGTGGGAACCTTCACCATTAAACAAGCTGCGGCTGTCAGGTAAGCGCCGGACGGGGATTGGGTCTGTCTGGTTATTTGAAGCGAGAGACGAGAGAGCCAAGACAGAAAGAGAAAAATGGAGTTGGAAATCTTTCCTTGACAGGATCCTGGCGGTTTCGATACAAGATCCGCCATGCTCCGTCCTCCGACTTATGAGAAAAAACTCCCACCGCTCTGTGTGCCCCCCATCGATGCCCAGATAGAGTTTCAGCATTACGTAAAGCGACTACTACAGAAGCCAATGGAGATCGTGTCGTGAGTGATGGGCGGCCGATCTTCTTCCGATTCACCATCACTCTTGTACTGTCGATCATCTGTCTCACCACACCTGCGTGGGCAGACTTCAAAGCAGGCGAGAAGGCCTATCAGCACGGCGACTACGCCACGGCTTTCCGTGAATGGCAACCGCTGGCGAAGCAAGGACAGGCCGCCTCCCAATACCATCTCGGCCTGCTCTATGCAAATGGCCAGGGCGTTCCAAAGGACGACGCACAAGCGCGACAGTGGTACGAGAAAGCCGCTGCCCAAGAACATGCGGAGGCCCAGGCTAACCTAGGGAGCTTGTATGACTATGCACGGGGTGGTCCGCAAGATTTCAAGATGGCCGTGCGATGGTATCGCCGATCAGCAGAACAAGGGAACGATTTAGCGCAAAGAAGACTTGGCCTCCTGTATGAACGTGGGGACGGCGTGCAGAAAGACTATGTCCAAGCCTACATGTGGTACAAGTTGGGCGCAGCGAATGGAGGAAAGTCAGGAGCCATCATGCGAGATGAACTTGCCGCACGGATGACCTCCGACCAGCTTGCCGAAGCGAAGAAATTGGCGCGTGAGTGGAAAGCAAAACCCAAATGAAACATCGACCGTCCCGGATACAACCCTGACGCTCCGCCTTGCAGTTTCCTCAGGGCCCTCCTAGAATAGACTCGCATGTCCTGCTCGACTCGACCCTTAAGCCACATTCCCGTACGCTGCTCCGTCTTATACAATGCTACCCCATTCCAGGGCCAAGGCACCCTGCGAAATCGCTTCATGTCGTTTCGATTCCCCCTCGCCCTTGTGCTGTCGATTGTCTGTTTCGCCGCACCTGTATGGGCGGACTTCAAAACAGCAATGGAGGCCTATAACCGTGGAGACTTCGCAACAGCCTTGCGAGAGTGGCGACCGCTAGCCGAGCAGGGAGACGCCAGCGCACAGTTCTACCTCGGTTTATCCTATGAAAATGGAGACGGAGTCCCGCGGGACTATGCGATAGCACGTCAGTGGTACGAAAAATCCGCCGCCCAAGGCGACGCGAAGGCACAACTCTACCTCGGCCTACAGTCTTCCTTTGGCCAAGGCGGACCCGTGGACTTAGTTCAGGCGCACATGTGGTACAGCCTGGCAGCAGGAAACGGACATCTCGGCGCGGCTGCCTACCGTAATGATCTCGCCAAACAGATGACGCCGGCCCAGATTGCCGAGGCGCAGAAGCGGGCGCGAGAACGGAAGCCAAAGACACCCTAATTCCCTAGCGGCTCTCACTTAGCCCGCATTATTCATGAACGGTTCTGCTGCAATCGCTTATCCGCTGCTACGACAAGCCTCCGGCCAGCGGGCTCGCCCCTCGGACCCTCACCGTACTGCATGAGTACGGATCGGGTCCTCACGGCTCCGCGCGCCAGTCTCGCGACGCGGCTCAGCGATTTCGCGACGAACCGTCATAAACAATGCGGGCTTGCCTTCCAAGATCGATCGAGAACCTGCTATATTCGCCCTTCACCCTCTTCGAGGTACTCCATGGACATGTTGATGATCGTGTTTCGCACCGCACTGAAAGAACGCGTCCATGAGTTATTGCGGACGTCCGGGGTCATCGCATATACCGAATTTCCCCAAATAGCTGGAACGGGGCAATCAGGAACGACGGAAGGGTCATCATTCTATGCAGGAGGAAACAGTGTAATCCTGGCCTCGCTCGACCCAGTTCAACGTGACAAGGTCGCAGACTCGGTCAAGATCTGGATTGCAGAGGCGCAACACGCAGGATGGGTCAAACCAGCGATCAGGATATTTTCCTGGCCCTGCACACAGCTCATTTAGCTTCGCTCAAAAAACCGTAACAGGTAAGATGTGAAAGGCAAAACGTAGGACTGTTGCGGGCTCTTCCTCCGAAACATTTCACGGATCATTGGACAGTCTTTTAGAGCATCTAGCTGAAACTTATTGTAGAATCTCTCAGTAGTACGACGCCTTCTTTCCCGAGACTCGCATGGCACGGGACACCCAAGCGAAGCTGCAACAGACCTATCGAGAGCAAGCGCTCAAGATGTTTCCGTGGATCTGTGGCCACTGCGGACGCGAATTTGACGGCAAGAAACTGAGCCAGCTCACCGTCCATCACAAAGACCACAATCACGATAACAACCCGCCCGACGGGAGCAACTGGGAGTTGCTCTGTCTCTACTGCCACGACAATGAGCATCAGCGAAATCAGGTGGCTGGGACGCCTGGTGAGGCGTCGCCGGGCCGGGAGCAAGACCAACCTTCAACCTTCACTCCCTTCTCTCAGCTCCAGGATTTGCTTAAGCGCAAGACTTAACAGGATGCTGAAAAAGACCGCCAGCAGAAGAAGACCGTTATTTGGTTTATTTGGTTTGTCTTGTTTGTTTGGTTAAACCAGACAGACCATATGAACAAGATAAACAAAACAAACCAGTTTGAGCATCCTGCTATGTTTTGTCTGGTCTGTCACAGGTGATTTTGGTGAGACAAGGTGGAAGTTCACCCACATCGCTTCTCGCTCCTTCTGCACGTCTCGCGATTCTCGTCCTGGTCGTCGCTATAGACCAGTGGCTCCTCGTTCGTGCAATATGCCAAAAACTATACGGCATTATCTCGCTCTTCAGCCATTACCCCTATGCCATTCGCCATACGCGCATGAGTTCCTCCCATCCCCGCGATCCGCTGCACGGGATCACACTGGAAACCATTATCAAGGAGCTGGTCGAGCGATATGGCTGGGCTGAGATGGGTCGACGGGTCCCCATCCGCTGTTTCCTCCATGATCCGAGCGTGAAATCCAGCCTCACGTTTCTCCGAAAAACACCCTGGGCGCGGGAACGGGTCGAAGGATGGTACATCGCATACAAAGACGTGTAAGTGACCGCTGCAGGCTTTATCCACCCGAATCTTTCCGAATCAGGGAACCATAACTCCATGGCTTCAAACGCCACCATATACAAAGCGACCCTGCAGATCTCCGACATGGACCGCCATTACTATGAGGAGCACGCACTCACTCTGGCGCGTCATCCGTCTGAAACCGATGAGCGTATGATGGTGCGTTTGCTGGCCTTTGCGCTGCATGCCCATGAAGCCTTGTCGTTTGGCCGTGGGCTGAGCACCGAAGAGGAGCCTGCTCTCTGGCACAAGGATTTGACGGGAGCCATCGACCTCTGGATTGAGGTGGGCCAGCCAGAGGAGAAAACCGTTCGCCGCGCCTGCGGGCGCGCCAAACAGGTCTACGTCTATACCTACGGAGGACGTGGCGCTGACCAATGGTGGGAGAAAAACTTGGTCGCACTCGATCGGTTGAATAATCTGACCGTGATGAACCTGCCCCTGGATGGGAGCCGTGCCTTGACCACCCTCGCGCAACCCAGCATGCAGTTGCAATGCACCATTCAAGAAGGACAGATTTGGATGGCGGGCGGAGACCATACCGCGCATATCGATTTGACAATGTTGAAAAACACGTCAACCCAGTTTAGACCGTAACGCGAGGGCACCCTGCCAGACCCGCAGTAAGAAGAGGCAGCGATGAAGGAGAGAAAACGTATTTCCACGGACGGTGAACCGATCTCCTGGGCCAGCCCATTCGCAGCTCTGAAACATGTAGGTCTTCCACCGACACCAGCGATACAGCTTGAAGGCACCCCACGCAACACAGTACCCCTCGCTCTAAAGAAGAACCGTGGGCGAGTGGATATCATTCGCCAGACTGCACATCGTGGCGGCAAAACCGTAACGGTTGTCACGGGTTTCACCGGCATCGGTCTAGCCGAAAAAGAGACCCTCGCCAAGGAGATGCAGAAAGCCTGTGGCGCTGGGGGCACGGTAAAGGAAGGACGGATCGAAATTCAGGGCGACCAACGCGAGGTCGTCGCTCGTATCCTGACCAATGCTGGCTTTCGACCGGTGTGTGCCGGAGGGTGAGGAAGGGGCGCGAGGCAGGCGGGACGGGCGAAGAAGTTCTGAGTTTTGAGTTCTGGGTTCTGAGTTTTCGAAGGGAGTGCGGGTTGATCTGATTCAGTTGGTTTGTCTCGTTCAACCAAACAAACCAAATAGACAAAAAACAAGAGAAACCATCCGGCGCGTGCTTCCGTGGGTTGACTTCGTCCTCTGCTCACGGTACAGGTGCACCATTATTCGGACAGAGCGTCCTCACGCTTCGTCCATTACTGAAAGGCCACCATCATGAAGAACGTGGAGATGACCGTCGAAGGAACAATGTTGACGATCAAAGTAGATCTGTCCAAAGAGTTCGGACCCTCTGCATCAGGAAAAACGATCATCATTGCCTCAACGGAAGGAAATGTGACCATTCCAAACCGCGAAGAGAAGGTCGGGCTAAACGTGTACCGGAAAAAGTGACCAGGACGGCGCCTCGACAACTCTGTCTCACCTCCTGACTTACAAAGGCAGAACGCGTATACTACGCCTAATCCCGATGTGAACGACCAGGGAAAAACCCGTCACAGTGGCTCATTGAATAAGAGATACCGGGAAAGATTCATCAGAAGCACATGAGCAATATAGCCAAGTTCGACGCGATCCGCCTCTACCTACGCCAGCAGTTTCCCAAACACCACATTACCGATTTCCCGGAAGGAACCAGCCGCGCACAAGTCTTCCGTGTCGATGGGCCGCATGGTCACCCCCTCCACTATGTGGTCATCGGATTTGACTTTCTCCTCGATCAGACCACAGAAGACCTCCCTCAGACTCTCCTATCGTCCGAGTTGGGGAATAAACTGAAGGAGGCTGGAGCCTCACCTATCATGGTCTCAAAGACAGGGTTCAGTACCAAAAGCAGCACTGCCACAGCATAATCATCGTTGAAGACTGGACGAGATTCACACCAGTCGGCACGACTCTTACGGCGTCGGCGCGTAACCAGGCGAATGGGCAGGGCAGATAAACACCCCAAAGCGCAGCCACCAACGTACGTTGCTTGCTGCCTGACGCACGTTGATGGGCGCAGTGGGTATCGCTTCAGTCAGCACGACAGAAGCATGAACTGTATTAGCCCCTCTTCTTGGCAATCTTATCTGCGCGCTTTTCCTTCAACGACTTGGCTGGCTGCTTCTTGGTCATCTTCTTCTGTGTCATGCCCTTGGCCATTGAGTATCTCCTCTGTTGTATGGATGAGTAATTTTGCACCGCGACGCAATTGCCGCCCCCACTTCATACCCCAATTACGGAAAAAATGGAATGGGCATGTGACCTTCTCCCGTCAATTGACTTTACCGCCTACCCCCTGTACAGCTTGTACCGGTCGAACGACCTGTCCGTCCGTCTGACCCAACACTGTTCGTGGAGGTGCACTGATGGGGAATCAGAAAGGAAATAAGGAGCGAGAGGGGTTCGCCGATGCGATCAATCGCGCGGCATTCGGCAATGAACGTGTGCTATTGCGCCGACGGGGCCGGGCAGTCGCCGCGGTGATACCCATCGATGACCTGCGACTCTTGGAAGCCCTGGAAGATCGCGTCGATCTCGTCGATGCCCGCGCAGCCTTGGCCCAGGCCAACAAGAAAGGCGCCCAATCATTCGATGCCATGTTGAAAGATTTGGGGCTCTGATTGCGCCAGACAATCTCGACAATTTCTCTGGCCCCTACTGCTCAGCAGCAACTCTATGGATTGGTAAAACCGCTTCGAAAGCTTTTCGTAAAACGCCTCCTTGCACTCCGCGCCATCCCTCGCCCCCCCGGCGCCACGAAGCTTGAGGGACTAGACCATCTCTATCAAATTCGCGAGGGTGACTATCGGATTCTCTACGTGATTCGAGAAAAAGATCTCATCGTGCTTGTCATCAAGTACGGCTCTCTCTCGGATCGTCCTATCAGGTCCTAGCTCGAAATACTGTCCACAATCTCCTGATAATAAGACTCCAGCATGGCCGCGCGGGCCGGTTCGACAAGCACCAACTGGCGTTGATCCAAGGTATTTGCGAAGTAGAGATAGATTCCCTCCTCTGCCTGACCGAGTTCGACATGCAGCTGGCG
>JANNIV010000116.1:0-4464 GCA_031405355.1 Nitrospira sp. | reverse complement strand
GTTCTGCCACATTGTTGGCAGCGAAAGTCCGTGCTGTAGGTGCGGGAGCCTTGGTCGATGACCTCGACGCGGCAGAGGCCCTCGCCTTCGCGCAACGCGGTTTCGACCGCTTCAACGAGGCGGGATCGGTTGTCTTCCCGGATCACCAGCCGATCGAGGATGACATGAAGATGGTCCGGCCTAATTTTCGGAAGGGTATGGATCTCGTGGAGGTCGAGAATCTCCTTGTCGCATTGCACTCTGGTGAAGCCGCGCAGTAACAGCGATTGGAGAAAGGCCTGGTCCTGTTTCGGCGCCGGGGCTTTGACCGGGAAGAGGATCATCGCTCGCGCGTCAGGACAATGGTGCAGGAGGTCGTCGGCGACGCTGCTTGGGTGAAAGCTGCGCGCGTCGATGGCGCAATCGGGGCAGACAGGATGGCCCACCTTGGCGAACAGGAGTCGCAAGAGGTCGGCAATCTCGGTCGTGGTGCCGACCGTCGAGCGGGCGGTGCGGGTAGGGTTTTTCTGCTCGATCGCAATGGCGGGGCGGACATTGATCAGCCGGTCGACATCGGGCCGATTAACCTTATCGAGGAACATGCGGGCATAGGTGGAGAGCGATTCCACATAGCGCCATTGGCCTTCGGCGAATAGTGTGTCGAACGCGAGAGAGGATTTCCCCGATCCTGATACACCCGTGATGGCCGTGACCTGATTGTGCGGGATGCGGAGTGAGATGTTTTTCAGATTATTCTGCCGCGCCCCCTCGACGATGAGGTCTGTGGACTGGCTCGAAGGCAGAGGGGTTGGTTCCACGATAGGCATTCCACGCGAGAAAAATAGGTGATCGTAGCGCGGACCATTGATGAATATCTACTCCGGTGTCCGGCTATTTCGACACCATCTTCACCAGCCCCACGCAGCCCAGATAGAGTATGAGCGAGCCGATCATGGCGGGCCAGAAGCCGAACCGTGGGATGCCCACTATCATGAACACGACGTAGACCACCCAGGGTGGGACGAACCACAGCAAGTTCTTTGCATAGCTGACGATTGCCTCGTTACCCCCGTTCAGATAGATGAGGATGAACGTGGCGCCGGTAATGGCAGGAAAGGTACTGGCAAAGGCGGCGAGGAACGAGCGGCCTTGCGATCCCAGGTAGGTGGAGACACTGACAATTGTCCCGCCGAGAAGGAAATACAATGCATACTTGCCGAATTCACTCATCTCGTTGCTCCTTGTTGAGAGAGACCGGTTCCTCTTACGACAACGCGAATCTCACCGCGCTGTACATCACGATGACTTCGATCGCATGCGCGACGACGGTGATGTAGAGATTCTTTGTGCGCAGCCAAATGGCTCCCCAAATCAGTCCGTCCCATACGGCGATCCAGTGGAGGTGTTGAAAAGTATTTACCATGAAGGGGTCGAATGCAAATATCAGCGCGCCGGTGATGAGGGCTAGAGGCGAAAGCTGTTGGGCCGAGCCGGATCTCCATAGCCCCGATTCAAGTGCGGCCAGCCGTCCGAGGAGAAATCCGCGAAAATTCAGTTCTATCAGGAAGGCGATGCCGCAAATGAACCAGGGGACCATGACCAAGAAGGGGAGTCGGCCATGCGGCGTGGTCTTGAGGAAGCTGATGTCATAGCCCAGATACGGATAGACCGAGAGAATCACGAACGTATTCAGGCAGCCGAGAAGCAGGCCTGTCAGGAGTCCCCAGCGCAGCCCCTCCCGTACGTTTCTTTTCTCCAGTCCAAACCGAGAAGCGATATCGCGGTTGCGTGTGACCCATACACCTAAGGCAAGATAGGCGATGATCTGTGGCGCGAACAGGATCGATGTCTGTTCTTGGAGCGAGGTGGGAAGGGCGTAGAAGCCGAGCGTCGTGGCGGTGGGGAGCAGCGCGAGAGCGGCTCCCCATTCTTTGGCCTGAGCCGGTGCCGTGCGAGGACCAGGCTCAGGCGCTATCATTGGGGTCAGTTGAGTTGGAGATTATAACGGTCGAGTGTGGTGGCTTTGTGCCGTGAGAGATTGGAGAGGGATTTGTTGTAGTCGACCGTGGCGCGCAACTCGTTTCCTTGGGCTGTCGCGAGATCTCGTTGGAAGTCGAGGACAAAGCGTGTGGTGCTGAGCCCCACTTTCAGCCGCTCTTGCTCCGCCTGCAACTGCTTCTCCGCCATGATTCTGGCCGACCGAGTCGTTTCGATCCGTTTAAAATCCGTCTGGACGCGCCGGACTGCTTCGCGCACCCCCACAATGATCTGCTGACGCACGTTCATGAGAGACGCTTCGGCGTTCTTCGCCTCCAGCTGCCGTTTGTTATAGGTGCTCCAGGCAGATCGGTTGCCGAGCGGGTAGCTCAAGACGAGGCCCGCGCCATAATTATAGTAATCGCCATTGAAGTTCCGGTTTACTGAGTCGCCGTAGTCTTTCCCCAGCCCTGCCATTCCCATGGTCCCTTGGAACGAGAGGGTCGGGAGAATCTGATTTTTGGCAAACTTGGTGTTGAGATCGCTTGTTTCCATATTTTTCATCGCTTGGGCGATTTCAGGCCGCTGCTCAAGGGCCTTATCAATGGCTTCTTGCAGGCTGATGGATTCGAGTGTGACCACCGGTTGGTCGAGCGGAGTCAGACGCAAGTCTTGACGCAGATCCTCTTCTGCTGGATTGAGCAAACGGCGTAGCTGATCTTCCTGGTCTCGAATCGCATTATCCGCGACCAGCACCTGCTCAACCCGCGATGCGACGGCCGCTTCGGCTTGCAAGACATCGACGATCGACATGATGCCGGCTTTTGCCTTCGCACGGTTGGTAGCCAAGAGTTCTTGCGCGGCTTTCAGCGCGGCTTCTGCCACTTTCAGATTCTCATTGGCGAAGACGACTTCCCAATAGGTCTGCTCCACCGAGGCTAGGACGGTGAGGACACGATCGCGAAACACATGTTCTTCCACAAAGGCATTATTCTGAGCCACGCGGATGAAGGTCTTGGTCACGTCGAAGCCGGCGTTGCGGAGTAATGGCTGTGTGAGCGTGAGGGCGAGGCCGCCCGTATAGGAGGGGTTAAACAGGAACCCGCCTGCCAGGTTCTGATTCACACTTGTTCGAGCGGGGCTGTAGTTCAGATCGACGTTGCCGCCGGTGGGGAGATTTGCCGTTGCATCCAACGTGACGGACTGGGTGCGTTGATCGAAGGGGGTAATGCCGGTCAGGCTGCCGCCGGTTGCGCCGAATACCGGTCGGTTGAGCGGGCTCACGGCTCGATTGAACTGACCATTGACACTCAGGGTTGGATCGAATTTCGCTTGCTCGACCGTGATGTCAGCCTGTCGGATTTCCTTTGTCTGGCGGCTGATACTGATGTCCAAGTTATGCTTCAGTGCTTGCAGTGCCGCGTCTGCGAGGGAGATGGCCTCCCGTCGTTCCGCCGGCGGAGTCGTGCCGACCTCCAGCCCCCAAGTGAGACCAGGCGACAAGATCAGGCACATGCCGACGGCATAGCCAAATGCGCGCCACCTTCTATTTGTGCTGATACCCTGCTTCATAACCCCTCCTTATGATCGACAAGGAATATCAGCCGATACTATAATGATTCTATGCGAAGCTGTCATGAACTAACTGCAAGGGGAATTCAGGAGCATCCGGTCATGCGAATGAATCGTCGCGCAGTGAAGTTTTCTTCGGTGATTGCTGGGCCTGCCCTGTTCCTGCTTCTTCTGTTGCTGAACTCACAGGCCTGGGCGCAATCGATTTCCAGCGTTCGTTCATTCGACGGAGGGGTCGCGCCGCTGGTCAGAGGACCAGGTCCCGGGAGTCTCTATCTCGACAGCCAGGGTACGCAGGGGTTTTTATACAACCCAGGGAATAATTTCCAATCGTATAGTTTTCGGAATCCCACGACCGGTCAGGCTTGGAGCGGGGCTGTGTCCACGCTCGGGCCACAACTCTCGATCGGATTGATCCAAGGCGCCAACCAGATTGGCTCACCGCTCGTTCTTCCCGGCCCTCCCCGCCAAACTGCGCCTCTGCCGAGGATTCAGTCGACTATTCTCGACGATATCCCCTGACAGGATGCTGAAGAAGTTCGCCGGCTATCTGGAAGGTTAAGGCTGAGGTCAAGGCTGAGAAAAGAAGCATCCGATGTTCGCTCAACCTTAACCTCGACCTTAGCCTGACATTATTGCGCATTCGCCAGTTGCCAGGTGAGCGCGAGGACATACCGTGCGATGGTCTGCAAAATTTCCGGATTGATCGTGTCGGCGGTGTCGGTGGGCTGATGAAAGTGCGGGTGGACCCCGCCGCTCACGATGGTGACGGTTGGGACTCCTGCCTCTTTGAAAGGTACGTGGTCGCCGCCGGGGAAGAATCCGTACAGGTCAAGCTTGTTTACCAAACCCACTGCCCACCCTGCGTCCTTTACCGTGGATTTTTTAAGCTCTGTGATACCGACGGTTAACAGTCTGTTTCCCACTCCGGCATGG
>JANNIV010000115.1:0-4164 GCA_031405355.1 Nitrospira sp. | reverse complement strand
AAGCATAGCGGCAGGCAGGAGGACGACTTGCAGATAGAGCAGTGTTCGCTCCTCTAACGGGTTGGGTGTAAACGGCCGTAGCGCGGAATCCTTCGGGATAATCGCCATCATGTTCCGTTCTTCAGCCAGCCACCCGGTCGTATGGAGGAAGAAGTCACTATTGCCGGGAAAGTTTACAAAGGCATTGGTTGCAAACGTGGAATTGCCAATGACGACGATCGCCGGGCGAGGCTTGCCTTCCTCCGGTGCGACCTTTGGCGCGAGGGCCGCAGCCATTGGCAACGGACCTTTGATGTCTTCCTTTTCATCGAGGTTGACGACACGGCCCTTCAGGTCGGTTTCTGCCCAGCTGTTCGGCGACGTACGAGCGAGCGGCACATAGTCCCATGCGCTACCGGCCTGTTCATCGAAGGTGATATGGCGCGCGAGGGGAAACAACACGGCGGCGGAGAGATCCTGCGTAATTTCATGTTCGGTGAACGTACGAACAAGCAGAGACGTCAGGTCGCCTTGCGCTAATCGATCTTGGAGATCGACCAAGGCCCCAGGACCGACCCCTAAGCCCCACCGCTTGAGCAGCGGATTCAGATCGGCCTGTGTATCCGGGTCGATGAGCAGCAGAAGATGGCCACCCTTTTCCACATAAGTATGAATCCGTTCCTGCTCCTCGGTGATCACCGGTCTGCGAGGGCCGGCCACCACGAGGATGGCGGTGTGATCCGGCACAGCTGTCTCTTTCAGCAAGCTGAGCGTGCCGACATCGTAGCCCTGCTTGATCAAGATTTCTCTAGCGGCAAAGAGCCCTGTCCTTTCCCGATCGTCGAGGCTCGGTTCCCCGTGCCCTTCGAGAAAGAGCACGCGTTTCTTGCTGTCTTGGGACACACGAATCAGTGCCCCCGTCAGTTCCACTTCCGAGGGTGCGGTGACCCGAACAGTTTGTCCGGCACTTTCAAAAATGGCCGTATCGGTTCTTGAAATGCCGTATTGTTGAGCAATTTTCGGCTGACGTTCAGGGTCGACAAACTCCACGGAAATCTTCGAACTGGCTTGCCGATAACTATCGAGCCGTTCTTTATAGGCTTGGTAGCCTGGGTCCTTTTCTCTGGTGAATACGGTAATGGTCACCTCACGCGGAAGATTCCGCAACACTCGATGCGTTTGCGGGGCGAGAGAGAAGTTTTGGTTCTCGGATAGGTCCCAACGAATGGAGTGGCGGGCAGCCAGAAAATTGACGATCATGAGAATCGCGACAAAGAGGAAGATCATCAAGATGCTGTTCGCGCCTATACGAGTAGAGCGGCGGGCAGAAAAGGCTTTCAGCCCGCTGAAATGAACGAAAACGAAGGCAATGAGGCAGAGGAGGGCCGATACTTCCAGCAGGGTGGCGATCCAGAGCTTCTCCGGGACAAGGCTATAGCCGATCGCTCCGGCCACAGCCAGAGCCACTCCAATCACACCAAGCGGAATCGTCTTGAGGTTCATTTCCACCGCGCTGAGTCCACAACTCGGTGAGACAAAAAGAGCATCAGGGCCAGACTGCTGAGAAAGTACACGAGATCTTTCGTGTCGACCAGCCCTCGCACCAAGTGATCATAGTGCTCCATAAAAGACAGGTACGAGACGGCCTGCCCGATGACCGTATCCCCTAACAGGGCACCCAAGCCAGAAAGGAGCCACAGGACTAAGAGCAGACCGATGCTCACAAAAGCCGCAACGATCTGATTTTCGGTCAGTGCCGAGGCCAGTACGCCGACGGAGAGAAAGAGGGCGCCGAGTAAGATAAGTCCAAGATAACCGGTCAGCACGGGATACCAATCAAAATCACTGAAGAGCGCGAGCATAAGCGGCATGAGGCCGGTCAGCCCGAGTAAGCTCAAAAACACAAGGAATACGCTCATGAACTTGCCTGCCACAATTTCGTTGATGCCGATCGGAGAAGTCAGCAAGAATTCGAAGGTGCGGAGCTTGCGTTCTTCGGCGAAGAGCCTCATCGTCAGGATCGGCAGGATAATCAGAAGAATAAACCGCATGCTGGCAAACAGATTCCGGAAGACCAAATCGTTCAGATTGAGCTGGGCGCTTCCCTGCACCTGCATCAGCTGAATCGCCTGGGCTCCGGCAAAGACCAGATAGAGATAGGCCAGCAGTCCCACGATCAACAGAAACACAGCTCCCACGACATACACCACGGGCGAGACAAAGTACGAGCGCAACTCCTTTGCGATGATGGCTTGGACTGGCGTCATACCGGCTGCCCTGTCGATTCTACTGAAGCGATGGCGGGATCCGGCCCGAGGCCTTCTTCATGCCTGGTCAGCTGGAGGAACACGTCTTCTAAGGTCATGGAAATGGCTTTGAGTTCGAGTAGCCCCCACCCACTGGTGACCGCCACGCGGGCTACCTCTTCCCGCACGTCCCGACCAAGTTCGCATTCCAGGAGAAAGGTACCGGAGTCGCCGCTGGTGAAGACATTCTGGACCCCGCTAACCGCCTTTAAACGGCTATGCGTCTCTGCGGCGGGCGTTTTGAGTATCAGTGAGATCTTCTCGGACTGTCGCAAGCGCGCAGAGAGTTGTTCGGGCGTATCTTCGGCCACGATGCGCCCGCCGCTGATGATCACGACGCGCTGGCAGACGGCGGTGGCTTCAGGAAGAATGTGGGTGCTCAAGATGACGGAATGGGTTCCGGCCAGATTCTTGATCAACTCTCGGATCTCGATAATCTGTTTGGGATCGAGACCGACGGTCGGTTCATCCAGAATTAAGATCGGAGGATCGTGCAGCAGCGCTTGGGCCAAGCCGACACGTTGGCGATATCCGCGCGATAGGTTCCCGATCAACCGGCGTTGCACCGTGCCAAGTCCGAGCCGTTCGACTTCACGCTGTATGGACGCAGTAAGTATTTTCCCACTCAGACCACGGAGACGGCCCACGAACTGAAGATACTCTGTAACCGTCAACTCCTGGTAAACCGGCGGAGTTTCAGGCAAATAGCCAATTCGGCGTTTCACCTCCATCGGCTGGTCTGCACAGTCGAATCCCGCCACCCGTGCGATGCCTTCGGTGGCCGGCATGAAACAGGTCAGAATACGCATGGTAGTGGTTTTCCCGGCTCCATTCGGCCCCAGGAACGCCAACACCTCACCCTTGGCGACGGAGAAGCTGATGCGATCGAGGGCGGTATGTTGTCCATACCGCTTCGTGATCTGCTGGACTTCAATCATATGTGGTGATTTGGGTCAGTTGAGTTGGGGAGTACCGCCGGTGGGTTGGTTGTTGCCCCCTCCAAGCAACACATGGGCATATTACTCAGTCGGATTAGGGCAGTCAACATCGTGTTTAGGAGCCTGCAACTTTACACCTTTTCTCCATCCTGCTAGAGTCCGCGCGCGGAGAGGCCTGACCAGGGAGATCGATCAGTGAAGAGGGTGTCTCAAGCGAGGATAGCGCTAGTTGCAATCACTGCGTTGATGGCGTTGTTCTGCATTCCACCCGACAGCTGGGGAGCCAGCGGGCGAACCTATCGAGTCCATGGCCAGGTAGTGGCAGTGAACGTGGTCCAAGCTCCCCAAATGATTGTCGTCAAAACACCCTTGAACAAGCATGATGCTATGACCGTAGGGGCCAGGGTGACGTCCCAAACAAAGATTGTCCGAAAGGGGAAGAGGATCGCACTTCAGACCATCAGAGTGGATGAGGCGGTCTGGCTAACCTACGTTAAACAGAGAGACGGGGTATTCGCCCAGACCATCCAGGTTCAGTAGCACTGTGAAGTCTAACAAGTAATGAACGTAATATCAGTGAGTTATAGGTTACGTACTTATCTTCAAACCCAGAGAGACTATGTGCCGGTTTCAGACAGGTGACCTCAGGATATTCGCATTAGGCCATCTATCAGTTGACTGGCACGAGCACTTTCTTCTATAAGTGTGCCACCAAAATCAGGTCTCAACATTCAATTTCGCAAAACCTCTACGTGGACAACAGCTCTTTATTAGTTTCTCTCCTTTTCCCTTCACCCCAACGTAGGGGGCTAGGGCTACGGTTTCGGTATTGTGGGGCTTTCGGTTGGACCGTACTGTGAAGGGACACAAGCCAGGATCCTATATGACCGCTGGTTCAACCGAGAACAAGTGGTATTCGATGATCATCCGAGCTCGTGAAA
>JANNIV010000114.1:0-5306 GCA_031405355.1 Nitrospira sp. | reverse complement strand
GCGTTACAGGCCTTCACTGGAGCGGTGACCACGTCTCTGAAAAAGGGACAGCGCGTTTCACTGGTGAATTTTGGAACCTTTACGGTCGCCAAGCGGAAGGCCCGTCTCGGACGCAATCCAAGAACCGGCGAATCGCTTCGGATTCCCGCTGCCAAAGTCCCGAAGTTTTCGGCAGGGAAAAACTTGAAGTCAGCTGTTCGGTAACGTAGCACGATTGCCAGATCACGCATTTGGCAACCACAGATAAGAGGGCATACTCCATCTCCGGGGTATGTCCTCTTCTTTTTCGTTTCAGTATGACATTGCCTTGACCTGTGCGGTATCATGCGTATCTAAACGATACGTCGCTCGTGAAACGTGAAGCGTATCTTGCAGTAAGAGATGATGGCGTGTGCTTTACACATGACGAACTGAAAGGGGGCGACCGGAATCGACGGGGATACTAACGTCAGCGGTGCATGTCGAGCTCTCGGGGTCTCGTAAATCCTCCGGGAAAATGTAACTGCCAATCAAGAACTGGCACTCGCAGCTTAATTAACTGCGACGTTCCTCCACCTGAGGCCCGCGGGGGTGGTCGGAGCGCGATACAGCGGGCTGGTCCGAGGCTGGTGCTCAGCGGCTGAGGACGAGACAATACTGGGCTAGCGGCCAGTCTAAGCTAGCCGGTGGGCGTGGGTGGCTGCGAAACTAAAACGATCGGCTACACATGTAGATCCGTTGTGCGGAAGGTCTTCGGACCCGGGTTCAACTCCCGGCGCCTCCACCATACCTCGCTTCGTGCGTGCCGCCGGCTCTTCATCGCTTTATCGCGATGGATGCCGGCGGATAAAACCCTCACGTAGATTTTTCTCGTGTCTAATCTATTGCTTGCGCGACCCGGCCCCCTCTCCACGGTGGATCCCAGCCACGCATCGTGGGTAGAATCATGCAATAGGTTGAGATTCAGATCGCCACGCTGGATTTGTCCTCGCAATTTTCGGTACTCTATTCTGGATGCTCGCGGTACTTGCTCAATTACGGAAGCGAATAGAGCCCATGATGCAGGCCCGAAACGTGATGTACGCAATGATGTTCAGTCTGTGGTTCGTAGCCTGGCTCCCCAGCGGGCTGGCCTGGGCCACGGAGCCGCCTGTCGTGAAGCCAGAGCCGGAGGGGGCCCCGGCGAGTGACGCCAAACCCCTGAAGAAGACGCATCCGCCGACCAACGGAAGTCCGGCGTCGAAGACCCGAGTCCTCCCCAAGCTCCCGGCCACGATGACCGGGAAGGATGGGGCGCCCATGGTGCTGGTCCCCGCCGGGGAGTTTCCGATGGGGAGCGAGCAGGGCGATGACGATGAGCAGCCGGTCCATCGCGTCGTCCTCGACAGCTTTTATCTGGATACGTTCGAAGTGACGAATGGGCAGTTTGCGAAGTTTGTGGCGGCGATTCAGAGTGAACCGCCGTGGGGGTTCGCCGACCAGGAGACGCCCGTGGTCCACGCGGATCGACCTGTCCGCTGGGTGAACTGGCTGGAGGCGACGGGGTATTGTCTGTGGGCGGGGAAACGGTTGCCGACCGAAGCGGAGTGGGAGAAGGCGGCGCGGGGGACGGATGGCCGTATCTATCCCTGGGGGAACGAGCCGCCGACGCCCGTCCACGCCGTCTTTGGGTTGAAGGAAGGGGCCGACACGGTCTCGCCCATCGGCAATCGCGACAAAGGGATGAGCCCGTACGGGGTGCACGACCTCGCTGGCAATCTGTATGAATGGGTGGCGGATTGGTACGACGAAGCCGTCTATACGCCGATCCCCACCGTCAATCCCCGCGGTCCCACCGAGGGCACCACGAAGGTGCAACGAGGCGGCTCCTATATCAACAGCCCCTATCGGCTGCGCGCGTCGTTTCGGACGAAGGGCGATCCCACCGAACATGATCCGAATGTGGGCTTTCGCTGCGCCCACGACGCGCCGATTCTGCCTTAGCCCGTATTATTCACGAAGACTTCTACTGCAACCGCCGATACGAAAATCAGAACTCATTGCGGTATTCTTTCTTCGCGCCAAGATCATACCGAGGGCGCTCGATCTCGCAAGCGCGGTGGCGACGCACCTGACGGCGGGCGGGCTCGCCGCTCAGTCAGTCAACATACTGTTTCAAGTATGCCTCCTTCCTTCGCGGTTCCGCGCGCCCGTCTCGCGTGGCGTCTCAGCGGTTTCGTCACGAACTCTCGTGAATATTGCGGGCTAGGCGTTACACCAGTTCGCTCCTAGTTGTAGCGCATGCTCCCTAGCGTTTCACGCTGCTGGGTGGGTTGCCGGCGAGGAAGGGATAGACCACCCCGGCGATGGCGCCGCCCAGGATCGGGGCCACCCAGAAGAGCCAGAGTTGTTGCAGCGCCCAGCCGTCGGCAAAGACGGCAGTGGCTGCGCTACGAGCAGGGTTGAGGGAGAGATTGGTGACCGGGATGCCGGCCCAATTGATCAAGGCCACGGCGAGACCGATGGCCAGAGGTGCGAAGCCCTGCGGCGCCCGGCTGTCCGTAGATCCTAGAATGATTAGGAGGAAAAAAAAGGCAAAAACTGTTTCCATGCAGAAGCCGGCCAGCATCGAATAGCCACCCGGGGAATGGTCGCCGTAGCCGTTGGAGGCAAAACCACCGGGGACGAAGCCGGCCCGCCCTGTGCAGATGAGATAGAGAACCCCGGCGCCGAGGATTCCGCCGATCACTTGGGCGGCAATGTAGCCGGGAACCTCGTGCGCAGGGAATCGTTTGCTGAGCATGAGGCCCACGGTGACGGCGGGGTTGATATGGCAGCCTGAGATATGGCCAAAAGCGTAAACTGCTGTGACCACGGCCACACCGAAGGCGAATGCGATCCCGATGACCCCGATGCCGAGTCCAGGAACCCCGGCGCTCAGGAGCGCGCTCCCGCAGCCTGCAAATACCAACCAGAACGTGCCGATCGCTTCTGCCGCCAGTCGTTGTATCATCAGTGCCTCCACAAAATATGTCTGTTTGGCCCGCACTATGCCCGCGGACGCACAAAAGTGCAAGCAGTTTGGGACCAGGCTGGCTGGTGGATTATTCCTGCCAAATCTTGAAGGAGTGAGCAGAAGGAACGGCTTGATTGGACATTACGAAGGGGAGCATCCGTGATGCGGAGACTACCTATGACTTCCGCAATCGTTTCGTTGAAACTCGGCGCTCGCAGTCGGTATGTTTTATGCTCAACGAGTCAATGCGGGGGAAATTAATTTCCTCATTGACACGAATTTCTAATGGGCGTATGTAGAATCCACGGCCCATTCATTCACTCGATCAGGGGGAACTGGACAGGGCGCGCGGCTGTTAACGGGTTCCCCCGCCAACTTTCTCAAGAGAGGAGGGTAGCGATGGATGACCTGACTCCACCTGGCCACTCAGGCCCGCCGACTCGAGGGCGGGCTGCTGATCGGTCGTGCTAGCCGGTTCTCCACTGGCTGTGCCATAACGGCACCAAAGACCAATAGGTTACGGGCCAATTTTCATCATGGAGAACTCGATGCTGGCGCGAGGAACATAAGCGCCTGGGGTGATTCCGTTTTCCCCCGATCGGTAGTTCGATACTTTGTTGTCGCGCGGGCCTCAGTTTTAGTTGGGCCGAGACAACCACATAGCAGACTTGGCGTCCTAAGCGCCACGAGCGGGCGACCTCCCACCTAGTGCAGGGTCGCCCGTGCCGTTCTAGCAGGCTGTTGAAAAAGTCCGCCAGCTTCGTTCTCGCATCGTTCTCTCCCCTCAATGTACTCAGTTAGAGTTTGTGTTGGCGGCGGTCGTGACCTCTGCGCCAGAAATAATAGAGAGGGATTCCACTCAGGACAGTCACCGCACCATATAAGGATTCTGTAGGTCGTTGGACGAGACTATAGATGACCAATGTGAAGGCTCCGATGACGAGGGTTGCGGGTAAGAAGGGATAGAGTGGAGTGCGGTATTGGTGGGGACTCACACTGCCTGTACGACGAAGACGAAAGATTGTGGAGAGGGTCAAGGCCATAAATAACGAGAGAACGAGGCCGCTGTAAACAAGGAGCTGCTCGAAGGTTCCGCTTAGAATGAGCAGCGACGCCCAGAGGCTTTGAAAGACGATGGCGCGGGCCGGCACCGCAGTGCGGGGGTGGAGCTGGGCAAGCCAGGGGCTGATCATGCCGTCGCGCGCCATGGCCCAGTAAACGCGGGGCCCTGCCCAGGTCATGGCACTCACCGCTCCTGCGATGGAGAGACAAAGGACGGCGGCGACCAGCCGCCCACTCTGTGGCCCCCACAACGCTGCAGCCGCTTTCTCCGCAACCGGTACGATCGGCTCGCTGGCCAGCTCCGTGATCGAGAGCGCCGATAGATAGATGACGTTCAGCAGCAGATAAATCACGGCGACGAAGGCTGTTCCCCCGATCATGATCTTTGGAAGAGTCTGTCGGGGATTAACGATGTCGCTGGCGATGTAACCTGCAACATTCCAACCAAGATAACAGTAGATCACAATCACGAGCGCGATGGCAGAAGCCCCGAGCGTCGGCTGTTGGGTGGTGGGCCTTGCGAGTAGGTTCTCCCAGTGCCCAGTCACCGCTGCGAGCCCGCCGAGAATTAATCCCCCAATGGCGACGACTTTTGTGGTCGTCAAGAGTAATTGCATGCGGCCGCCTGCTCCCAGACCTCGACAATGCATGAGAGTTGCGATCCACAGCAGAGCGAGCGAGAGACTCTTCGCTACCCATCCCTGCTCATCTTCGACCGGGATGACACGTAGCGCATAGGACGAAAAGCTGATGGCTGATGCAGCGACTGCTGCGCCAAAGCCGATCGTAAATGAGGTCCACCCACTGAGAAATGACACCAGCGGTCCGTAGGCCTCTCGCAGGTAGACGTAATCCCCTCCCGCGTGGGGCAATGCCGCTCCCAATTCTCCATAGACCATGGCGCCGCCGAGCGCAAAGAGCGCTCCGACAAACCACAACAGGAGAATCAGCATCGGATCACCGAGATCGCGGGCCATGAATCCCGTCGTGGTGAAGATACCCCCGCCTATGATGTTGCTCACGAGCACGCAGGAGGCCGTGAACCAACCGATCTTCTTCGTGGTTGATTTCAGACTGGGCTCGTTGATTGACGAATCGCTCATACTGTCCTAGCAGGATGCTGAAAAAAGAGGGGATGGGGGCTGATGGTCTTCTGTGCTCGCGGAACGCGCACAATAGGAATGTGCTCGTCCGACGCGCGCAGTGGAAGATCCATCAGTCCCCATCCCCAGAGAGGAAACAAGCGAGCTTGGAGGGAGCATGTATATCG
>JANNIV010000113.1:0-9325 GCA_031405355.1 Nitrospira sp. | reverse complement strand
CTTGAGCTCGACTTCTTTGGCGACGGTCACGCCGTCTTTGGTAATCGTCGGAGCGCCGAACTTCTTGTCGAGAATTGCATTGCGGCCCTTTGGACCGAGTGTTGCCTTCACGGCGTCGGCGAGCTGGTTCACCCCTCTGAGGATGGACGCGCGCGCTGCGTCACCGTACATAAGTTGCTTTGCCATAGTCGTTCCCCCTTATTAAATGATCGCGTAGTGTGTTAGGTGCGATGATTAGCTGGTGAAGACGCCGAGGATGTCTTCTTCCTTCAGGATCAAACATTCCTCGTCTTCGATCCGGAGCTTGCTGCCTGAATACTTGTCGAACAGAACCTGGTCGCCGACTTTCACATGCTCAACCTTCTTGCCGATGGCTTGAACGATGCCCCGTTGTGGCTTCTCTTTCGCGCTATCTGGGACGTAAATCCCGCCCGAGGTCCGGTCCAACTCCTCGGTGTAGGTGACGAATACCCGGTCACCCAGAGGCTGAAACCCCTTGGCTAAGTCCTTCTTCTCTGTCTTCTCCTTGGCTGCAGAGCTCATAACGATACCCTCCTCGTGATGTTAACCCGGTGAATAGTGACGATGTAGAACAGGTTCGAACTCGATGGCCTAACAGTGGTACTCCCGAACGAGCAGAAGTCCTGATCCCTGGATACGGAAGTGGAGATAGCCTCGTGTTTGACCAAGTCAAGGGGGCAACAACGAAATTCTTCCACGCACCCTCCGGCACAGAGGCAGGGGGATCATAACCTATTGAGAATTTGATATGCCAGAATTTCTTTTAGCGTGGATTAGTAACGTCATATCCGCAAGTGGTCGAAATCTTTGACGTCTTTCTTGATGTAGTCGCGCAAGCGTTTGATGATGCGGGCTTCGAGTTGCCTGGTTCGCTCTTTAGTGATGGAGTATTTCGTGCCGAGGTCGTCCAGGGTCAATGGAGTTTCTGAAAGAATCCGATTCCGGAGGATATCTTCGTCCCGTTCGTCCAGTGTCTTGACGAATTCAGCAAGTTTGGCACGAAAGAGCTTCTGCAGTTGGGTTTGAGCAAGCTGCTCATCTGCCGGAACTTGCTGAGATGGGAGCACATCCAGCAGGCTGCCTTCCTGGTCCTCACCGATTGGTTGGTCCAGTGAGAGTTCCCAGTTGCCCAGCCGCTGCCCCATCTCGATGACGTCCCGTTCCCGCACGTTCAAGCGGTCGGCGAGCAGCTTCGTGTCTGGAGCGAACCCTTCCCGTTCGAGCTTGGCCTTCTCTTTTTTGAGGTTGTAAAACAGTTTCCGCTGATCTTGGGTCGTCCCGATCTTGACGAGCCGATAGTTGTTCAGCAAATAACGAAGGATATAGGCCCGCGACCACCAGGCCGCATAGGCATAAAAGCGCACGTTCTTAGACGGGTCGAACTTTTTGATGGCATGCATCAACCCGACGTTGCCTTCTTGAATGAGGTCCATGTGGTCGGCGCCGGTGTGGAGATATTCGGCGGCAATCGAGATGGATACACGCAGGTTGGCCATGATGAGCTTCACGGCGGCATCGCGGTTGCCCTGGACTTTATATTCATGGAACAGGCGCAGTTCTTCTTCTTTGGAGAGATAGGGATGGAGACGGACCTCGGCCAAGTATTGCTGGAGCGCCGTGACCGGCACCACGGCCGTGGAGTCGGTGGCAGGGTGATCTTGCGGGGCTGTGTGCTGAGTTATTGTTGGAGGTGGACTGATCTCGGCGATCTGTTCCTCGGATGGGCCCAAGACCTCCGGTTCGATCGGTTCCTCGTCGAGATCCTTCTTGCGCGGACTCATAGCGATCGAGATTATCATAAGAGCATGTAGCCTGCATTACCCATTGAACGTTTCTGCTACAATCGCGAGCGTTCTGGCGAGAGGCGAAAAACTACTCAGGTAGATAGGCTGAAGGGGTTCAGGCTGAAGTGTTCGGAACTTCGACCTTCGGTCTGAACCCCTGGGTAGCTACGGAAGACCGGCATGACGATTCTGACAATACTACGGAGCGGGCATTGGCCGTCTTTGGCCGGAGCCTGGTTGCATTTGACTGTCAGCTTCATGGTCTGGCTGCTGATCGGCGCCATGAGCATTTCGCTCGCCCGCGACCTGCAGCTGAGCGATCAGCAAGTGGCATGGCTGGTGGCACTGCCTCTGCTCGGTGGTGCAGGACTCAGAATGCTGGCGGGATGGAGCGCCGACTGGGTAGGCGCGCGGCCTACCGCGCTGGTGATTCTTTTTGCAGAATTGGCTGCCTTGCTGTGGGGATGGCTGGGCGTGTCCGGATATCACGAAGCGTTGGTCTTTGCGCTGCTCCTTGGCGTCGCCGGCGCGAGTTTCGCCGTGTCGCTGCCGATTGCCGGGCGAGCCTATCCGCCGGCTGCGCAGGGGTTCGTGTTGGGTCTGGCTGCATCGGCGAACGTGGGTACCGTGCTGATCCTGTTTCTTGCGCCGCGTTGGGCTGTCGTGATGGATTGGCATCAGGTCTGTGCCGTGATGGCCGGCATCGTCGGCATCACGCTGGTTCTATTCGCCCTTCTCGTCCCGCAAGAACAGCCGAGTTTGGCGTCTCATCGCACCGAGTGGTGGCACAATGCGTTGAAATTTACCCGTCGCCGCTCTGCCTATTGGTTCTGTCTCTTGTATGCCGTCACATTCGGTGGGTTTATCGGATTCTGCAGTCTGCTGCCGCTGCTATTGCATGACCTCTATCAGTTGGATGCGATTATGGCCGGGACCGTCGCCGCGTTATGCGGACTCTTCGGCAGCCTGATTCGCCCAGTGGGTGGCTACGTTGCGGATTGGCAGGGCGGCCTCCGTAGCCTCTATTATGTGTTGCCGGTCATCGTCGGTTCGGTCGTGGCGGTGACGAGTCCCTCCCTCTCCATGGCCGTGGTGATGATGGTGATTGCGATCGGTGCGATGGGGTTCGGGAACGGTGTGGTGTTCCAACTGGTCGCCGAACGGTTCCCGAAAGACATCGGCCTTGCATCGGGTGTAGTGGGTGCCGCCGGCAGTTTAGGGGGATTTCTCCTGCCCATCGGTGCTGTCACCATGAAGGGGTTCACCGGGAGCTATGACCTGGGTCTCTGGCTCTTCGCAGGATTTGGGGTCTGCGCCTGGGGAACGGTGATCGTCGCGTTGCGGACTCGGCCAGTCTCAGTGGCAGGGCCATCCCCCTAATCGGTTTCACCATTTGACAGTCGGGTGAAAATAACAATGTCCAATGTGCAATGTTAAATGATAAATTGGTCTTCCATTGAACATTCACCATTGACCATTCAGCATTATTGATTCTATGGCCAGTCCATTTCACAGCATCGAAGACGCCATTCGGGATATCAAGGGCGGGAAGTTTATCATCCTCGTCGATGACGAAGACCGTGAGAATGAAGGCGATCTCGTCATGGCCGCCCAACATGTCACGCCTTCGGCGGTCAACTTCATGGCCCGGCATGCCCGTGGGTTGATCTGTCTTGCTCTGACGCCTCAACGAGTCGAAGAACTCCATCTCCCGCCGCAGGCGGTGGAGAACACCGCCACCTTCGGCACGGCCTTCACTGTCTCTATCGATGCGCGGAAAGATATTACAACCGGTATCTCTGCTGCGGATCGGGCCACGACGATTCATGTGGCGATCGATCCGAAGGCCAAACCCGGCGACTTGGCCCGGCCCGGCCATATTTTCCCCTTGAAGGCGCAACAAGGGGGCGTCTTGAAACGTGCGGGGCAGACCGAAGGCTCTGTCGATCTGGCGCGGTTAGCCGGGCTTACTCCCGCCGGCGTGATTTGCGAAATCATGAACGAGGACGGCACCATGGCGCGGGTGCCGGAGCTGACGAAGTTTGCCAAAGCGCACAAGCTGACGATGGTCACGATCAAGGCGCTCATCGAATACCGTATGCAACGCGAGCCCTTTGTGCGGCGGATGGCCAGTGCGCGGCTGCCCACGATGTTCGGCGACTTCGAGGCGGTGGCGTTCGAAAACGAATTAGATGGCATCACGCACATCGCCCTGGTGAAAGGGCGCGTCGAGGGGGGCGATCCCACGCTGGTGCGAGTGCACTCGGGCTGTTTGACTGCCGACGCCCTGGGATCGTTGCGGTGCGACTGTCGCGACCAGCTTCATAAGGCCATGGAGGTGATTCAGAAGGAAGGACGCGGGGTCCTGCTCTACCTCAATCAAGAGGGGCGCGGCATCGGCCTGCTCAACAAGATTCGGGCCTATGGGTTACAAGATGAGGGGAGCGATACGGTCGAGGCAAATTTGAAGCTGGGTTTCAAGGCGGACCTACGCGATTATGGTGTGGGGGCGCAGATTCTTGTGAATCTCGGACTGCACCAGATCAGGCTCATCACGAACAATCCGCGCAAGATCGTCGGCATCGAGGGGTATGGATTGAAGGTGGTGGAGCGTGTATCGATCGAGATTCAGCCTCGTCCGGCGAACGTGAAGTATCTGCGAACGAAAAAGAATAAGATGGGGCACATTCTCAAGAAGGTTTAGGAAGGGTCGGTTGGGTCGGTCTCTTGCTCGCGCAACGCGCGGCCTGAGAAGGCCCTCGTTGGACGCGCGCAGTGAGCCCAACCCAACCAACCCTTCGCATGTGCGTTGTAGAGAAAGGGGTTGAAGAGAAAGAGCAGAAAAGATGAGAGGCAGGGACGATCTCTTTGCTCCCGGAACGCGCGCCCTAGGAAGGGCCTCGTTCGACGGCCGCAGTCGAGATCATCCCTGCCACCCACGGGAATGCAGAATGATGCGTACGGTGGGGTAGAGGGGGCGAGGAGAAAGTGTGAATGGCCAGCCCGCCTTTCTTTACTCGCGGAGCCCCCACGATGAAACTGTGGTCGCATGGGCCAAGGGCGCGTCTTGGCGCGCCCAGGGTGGGCGTGTGAGAAAGTGCGCGCAGTTGAAGGGCAAGCTGGCCGTCCCCTAGTTCGTGGCGAATGTGCTGGAGGGGAAGAGACGAAGAGATGAAACTGCGTAAAGGGTCTCAGGATGCGACGGGGTTGCGGTTCGGGATTGTCGTCGCGAGGTTCAACAAGTTTGTGACCAGCAAGTTGCTGAGTGCCTGCGTTGATGGGCTGACCAAACAGGGAGTGAAGCCGGACGACATCGAAGCGGTGCGGGTGCCAGGGGCGTTCGAGATTCCCTTGGTGGCCCGGACGATGGCGCGGACGAAGCGGTTCGATGCGGTGATTTGTCTCGGGGCGGTCATTCGCGGCGACACGCCGCATTTCGATTACATCAGCGCTGAGGTCAGTCGAGGGATCGGGCAGGCATCGCTGGATGCCGATGTGCCGATCATCTTCGGCGTGCTGACGACTCATACGATCGCGCAGGCGATCGAGCGATCCGATCCGGCCAAGTTCAATCGCGGCGGGGAGGCGGCCAAATCCGCGATTGAAATGGCGACGGTCATGAGGATATTGAAAGGAACTGCTGACAGGGCCACAAGTTCCAAGCTGACAGGTAGCAAGCGAGCAAGTAGAAGTCGAACAGCTGACAGGTTGACAGGTCACAAGCTGACAAGTGGGAGCATCAAGAGCCGGGCCAGGAGAAAACGATGAGTCATTCTTGTCAGCCTGGTTTTTTGTCAGCTTGTAGTCTTGTCAGCCTGTCAGCGAATAATTCCCTGTCAGCCCGTAACCATGGGTAGCCGCCATCATGCCAGGGAGCGCGCGCTCCAGATTCTGTTTCAGTATGACATTCACGGCAGGCCGGGCCTGTGGCTGGAAGTGTTCTGGAAGGAAAACGAGGCTACGGATGAGGTGAAGGATTTTGCTGAACGGTTGGTGGCTGGGGTGTTGGAAAAGAAAAAAGAACTGGATGTCCTTATCGGAAAATACGCCACCAATTGGAAAGTCAGCCGTATGCCGATTGTGGACCGCAATATCCTGCGGGCTGGTGTCTATGAACTGCTGTGGATGGATGATGTGCCGGCCAAGGTGACGGTCAATGAAGCGATCGAGCTGGCAAAAAGTTTCGGCGACGATGAAGCCTCGAAGTTCGTCAACGGCATTCTGGATCAGGTCTTGGGCAAGGAATTGACGCTGGCAGATAAAAGACGTGAGGCGTCAGGCGTGAAGCGTGAGGCGCAATGATACGGATGAAGACGATGTCGATTCTTCCACCCCTTACGCCTAACCCCTCACGCCTAACGGAGAAGAGATGATCGATAGATATACCCGTCCCAAGATGAAAGCCATCTGGGAATTGAAACGCAAGTATGAGATCTGGCTTGCAGTCGAATTGGCTGCTTGCGCGGCGTTCGAACGAGCCGGGCAGGTTCCACGCGGCACAGCGGCTCGTATCGGAAAGAAAGCCACGATCGATGTGAAGCGCATCGCCAGGATCGAGAAGGTGACGAAACACGACATCATCGCCTTCCTCGAATCGCTCGTGGAGTCGGTCGGGCCGGAGCATCGGTTCCTCCACATGGGGCTGACCTCGTCGGATATTGTAGACACCTCATTGGCTGTGCAGATGACCGAGGCGCTGGACCTCATCCTCGACGACCTTGATGAACTGATTGCGGTCTTGAAGCGGCAGGCGCTCAAGTACAAGAATACGGTGATGGTCGGCCGGTCGCACGGCATTCATGGCGAGCCGATCTCCTTCGGCTTCAAGCTGGCCATTTGGCACGAGGAAGCCTGCCGGCACAGAGTGCGGCTGACGCACGTTCGGCAGGAAATCGCGGTCGGTAAGCTTTCCGGCGCGATGGGTACTTTCGCGCATCAAGGGCCTGAAGTGGAAGCGTTTGTCTGCGCCAAGCTGGGGCTCACACCGGACCCTGTCTCCAATCAAATCGTGCAGCGCGATCGCCATGCAGCCTACGCTTCGGCATTGGCGCTGTTGGCTGCCAGCATCGAAAAATTCGCGACCGAGATTCGCCATCTGCAACGGACTGAGGTACTTGAAGCGGAGGAGTATTTTTCGGAAGGGCAGAAAGGATCTTCGGCGATGCCGCACAAGCGAAACCCGATCGCCTCGGAGAATCTCTGTGGGTTGGCGCGTGTCGTGCGGAGCAATAGCCTCGCGGCGATGGAGAATGTCGCGCTGTGGCATGAGCGCGACATCAGCCATTCGTCCGTCGAGCGTGTCATCATGCCGGACAGCACGATCCTGATCGACTATATGCTGGCGCGGATCACCGACGTCATCGAGCATCTGGTGGTCTACCCAGCCCAAATGAAACGTAACCTCGATCTCACCGGGGGGCTGGTCTATTCGCAGCGGCTGCTGCTGTTGCTTATCGAGAAGGGCGCGCAGCGCAAGGAATCGTATGAAGCAGTCCAGCGCAATGCCATGGCTTCCTGGAAAGGGGCCGGAGGACTACAAGAATTGGTCGGCAAGGACCCCTTCGTGGCGAAACATCTCACGGCAAGGGAGATTCAATCCTGTTTCGATCCGAAGTATTATCTGCGCCATCTCGATAAGATTTTCCAGCGGGTATTCGGATCGGGAGTGCGTAAACCGGTGAAAAGGGGGGGGCGATGAGATTATCTATTTCTGTTCTCGTGCGTTTTCTGGTGCTGATGTTGGTCGTTCTGGCGATCGTTCCGGCAGTTGAGGCAGCCGACCGCGACAAGCTTCTGAGCGAGCCGGGCGTCTACGGCACCTTTGCCGCCTTCAGCCTCGATGCGGACTGGGGGAAGCAGGATGCACCGGTCAGGATCGCGCAATTGGCTATTCTGAAGGGTGTGGTCGAGCAGCATCGAGAGAAAATGGCGATCGATGTCTATCTTCTCCGTGGACTATCCGATCATGCGGATGTGCTCTTTCGTATTCACGCGATCGAACTGCGCGAGACCCAACAGTTTCTTCTGGATCTTCAAGGCAGTCTCTTTGGCAAGCATCTCACGACGTCGGCCATCATGCATGGCCTGACCAAGAAAGCGAACTATGTCCCGGGCATGCCGGACAACCTCAAGGCCGAGCTTAAAACCTCGAGCGAGCCGGGTACCAAGCCCTATGCGATTGTGATTCCTATCCGGAAGAGTGCAGAGTGGTGGTTGCTTCCACTAGAGCAACGGGCGACCATGATGCAGGAGCATACGGAAGCCACGGTGCCCTATCTCAAGACGGTCAAACGGAAACTCTATCACTCCAGCGGACTCGACGATCTGGACTTCATCACCTATTTTGAAACGTCCAAGCTGGAGGATTTCCACGGCTTGGTTTTGGCTTTGGAGAAGGTGAAAGAGTTTCAGTATAATCGGCGATTTGGGCATCCGACCTTGCTGGGAACCGTCAGATCCCTAGACGAGATCATTGAAGTGTTGGCGCAATAGTGCGCGGCGAGCGAGACGGATGACGGTTCGAGGTTCTAAGTTCGAGGTTTTCGGAACTTCGAACCCTGAACTTTGAACTTCAGGTCGCGCCAGTCTCGCCCGCCTTGCGTGAGTCAGGGATCGGCGATTGCAGCAGACGTGTTCAGTAATGAGGGTGAAGGAATAACGATGGCGATTGGCGAATTACTCTACGAAGGCAAGGCCAAGAAGGTCTTTGCGACCGACAAGCCGGATCAGGTCGTCCAGTACTTCAAGGACGATGCGACGGCCTTCAACGCGCAGAAGCGCGGAACCATCGTCGAGAAAGGTGTCATCAATAACAAAGTGTCCGAGCGGCTCTTTCGGTTGCTGGAACAGGCCGGTGTGCCGACGCATTTTATTGAGCGCCTGAGCGACCGGGAACTGCTCACGAAGAAAGTGACGATCGTACCGGTTGAAGTGGTGGTCCGCAATGTCGTGGCAGGCAGTTTGGCGAAGCGGTTGGGATTGAAAGAGGGCGATCCCATCGAGCCGGCTATCGTGGAGTGGTATTTCAAGAACGATGCGTTGGGCGATCCCTTGATTGCCGATGAGCATATTCGGTTGATGAGGCTTGCGACACAGGAACAAATGACGGAGATCAAGAGACTCGCGTTGAAAGTGAACAGCCTCTTGCAGCCGTTTTTCCGTGACCGACAGATGATCCTTGTCGATTTCAAGCTGGAGTTTGGGCTGCACAACGGCCAGCTGATCCTGGCCGATGAGATTTCGCCGGACACCTGCCGATTTTGGGATCAG
The DNA here is from genome assembly GCA_031405355.1 of Nitrospira sp. Taxonomy (GTDB): domain Bacteria; phylum Nitrospirota; class Nitrospiria; order Nitrospirales; family Nitrospiraceae; genus Palsa-1315. Next base: position 251 of record JANNIV010000113.1, on the reverse strand, counting down.
ACGACGAGGGAGTCGATGGATAAGGATCGGTTTCGGAAGGATTTGGGGAAGATTGAAGAGGCGTATCAGGAAGTTCTGAGAAGAGTGTGCGGATAATGAGGGGACGCCGTGGTAGCCTCTGTGCTCGCAGAACGCGCACGATGAAACAGTGCTCGTTCGATGCGCGCAGTGGAGGCTAACCACGGCATCCCCTCATTGGAATCCTCCAATCCTTCCTTCATTGGAAGGGGGGAGGGGAAGAAAGAAGGAAA
>JANNIV010000112.1:0-1557 GCA_031405355.1 Nitrospira sp. | reverse complement strand
GGCATCGACAGCCCGCTGGCCATCTCCCGGTGCGGCTGGCTTTCGGTGGTGCGGGCGCCGATGGCGACCCAACTCCAGAGATCGGCAATGTATTGAGGGGACACCGGGTCTAAGGCTTCAGCCGCGCAGGGAACCCCGCGTTTGTTGATGTTGAGAAGAATCGTTCTCGCGAGTTCCATTCCGGTGGCGATATCGCAGGTGCCGTCCAGATGTGGATCGTTGATCAGGCCTTTCCATCCGACTGTGGTACGGGGCTTTTCAAAGTAGGTACGCATGATGATGAGCAACCGGTCGCGCAACGCATCCGCTACTGGTTTCAATCGGTCGGCATACTCGTAAGCAGCCTCAGGATCATGGATTGAGCAGGGGCCGACGATTACGAGGAGTCGATCACGATCCCGGCCATGGAGGATGTTCCGGATGGCATCCCTCGTTTCAACGACCAGCGTGGCGGCTTGATCGGTAATCGGCAGTTTTGACTTGATCGTTCGCGGAGAGGGGAGCGGCTTTATCTCAATGATATGTTGGTTATCGAGCGGTTTCTGCATGGTTCTGCCTGCTCACATGGAAAGTGCCCTTACATAAGAGGCTTGACGGGGCGATACGCATTTGGACGCGTAAAATATAGCGCATACTCGGAGGAATATCCACTGGAGTAGGCGGCTGACGGCTTGAGATGCCCGGAAGGGCGCCAGTATTCAGTTGTTTGACAAGCATAAATGCCTATGGTACGTAGCTCGTCCGCAATGATTCCACACACTTCCATACGGCGTCTGCCAGGCCTCCTTCAGGGTGCTGTGGCGATCGGCCTGGCTTTGCTCTTGCTCGCCATTGCGCCATTTGCCGTGGCGCAGGATGTCCATCATGAGTTGGCGGCGGCTGACCACGATGGGCACGAGCACTCCGACACCGATCTCTGTCAATGGGTCAAGCATCACACGGCCGGGTTCCTCGATATCGGCGCTCCTCTCTTTACGGCACAGAAACTTGTCGATCTGCTGGCACTTCCAGCGGACTCCGTTCTGCTTTCCTTCGAACTCTCCACGCCCGGTCCTTCTCGCGCTCCCCCCTGCAACTAATCGCGTCATTTCGAATCTCGCTATTCTGGCACGGTTGTCGTCGGACTACCTGCCGCTGTGGCGTCTTTTAAACATGTGATTGTTGGGGGACTTCATGCGATCCGTTATATGGAGCCATCTTATTGTTCGTTCGATATGTCTCTGTGCCATATGTCTGAGTGTTCTTCATCAGGGTCGTGCCGCTGCGGCCGAACCCAATCTCATCGTTGGATCGGTCCAGAATCAGGATCTTCGTCGAGTGGGGCAGGTGCTCGTCGAGGTGAAAAATCAAGAAGGGGCGTTGGTGACGACCGGTGTCTCGAACGATGCCGGCGAATTCAGCATTCCCGTCCCTGCCGATGGAACCTATTCCGTCAGCGCCATACAAGATACCTATCGAAGCGAATATATCGTGCTCAAGATCGGGACCGAGGCGTCCGGCCCCATCACCCTGACCTTGTCCAAGACCAAAGAGATCGCACTCGAAGTGCGGTCGCCT
>JANNIV010000111.1:0-4324 GCA_031405355.1 Nitrospira sp. | reverse complement strand
CACGATCCCCTATGAAGTCCTCTGCGGAATAGGCTCCCGCGTTCCACGCATTTACGAATCCGCCTGATGCACGAGACGGGCGCAATCCGAAGTTCGAGGTTCGAAGTTCGAGGTATTCGGAACTTCGAACCCAGAACATCGAACTTCTGATCGCCCCTTTCTCGCCCATCCGGCTGATTCGCAGGCTGTTCAAAAAGGCCGTTCAGCAAGGCCGCAGCTTCTGAGATAGGCTGAGGTCAAGGTCAAGGTTGAGCGAAGATCAGTCTCTCTTTTTCTCAACCTTAGCCTGAACCTCAACCTTCTTCATGCTGGCGGCATTTTTCAGCGTCCTGCTAGTACACCATTCGAATCGTCGCACTACCCAGATACAGTGTGGTCCTATAGATTCCATCGACGGTCGGGTTGCGATTGCCCTGGACCGTACGGTCCTCGTACAGCCCCGCTTGAAACGCAAGGTCGAGCCCGATCGCTTTGGGTTTCAGCGAGCCCACGCCGAGGTCTCCACATCGCATCAGGCCCAGAAACATTCCATGCTCCTTGCACAACAACCCGAGTCCTCCCCCCACAACGTGAAGATCCGAAGAAGGAATTCCTGGATCATAGGTTACATCAGGCATTTGATTTTGCTGGTTGGTATAACCGCCCCTCAGCGCCACCTCCCAGTTCAGGAGTGATTCAAGCGCCAACCACTTGTATTCGGTTCCCAGCATCACAGCGTAGGTGCTCCGCCAGTTCTGCGGCTGTGCGATCCTCATACCGTTCCCCAATGTCACATCGAGATTCCGAACAGACTTCCACCCCACATAATCGACGTCCATCTCCAACTTCCATTCCCGTTCCTTCGTTCGAATAGGCCAGATCGCAATCGCTCCGGTAATGATTTGCGGTAACACCAGCGTGGCGTTGGCATCGGATACTTTGGCTCCATTCGCCAGTAATGCGCCGCTCAGGTGCAAAGTTGCTTGACTCCGGTAGACGATCCCGATGTTTGCCAGCGGCCTTCCATCGTCATTGCGCAACGCCGTATACAACAGACTGGCATTGAAAGCAGCTGCGGTGTCTTTCCCATTGAGTTCAGTTTTCACTCCATCAACGGGAATGGCCTGTCTTTCGGCATGACCTTCGCCAACGAGATTGCTGAATGTATAGATATCCGCACCCAGCCCGAGCGAGAGGTTCTCCGTGACTTTGTAGGCAAGGGTCGGCTTGATATCCAGAAGCGGCAGCGTGCTGAAGGTTGTGGCCGATCTGAACGGCCCATCGTTTGGCCAGCGAGTCAGCGAGCCAAAGGGCACAGTCAGACCGATACCGACAGAAAGGTCTCCCAAAGCCGTCACCCCAAGACTCTTCAAGTTCGCCGTGAGGTACATATGGCCGGGAGGGGGCCAAGCCGCACTCCCGTTCCGATCACCACGAGCAGTTACGCCTGTCAGACTGGTGAAATTCGTCGATCCACCCGATGCGAGCGCCCCTGCCATAAATTGAATCCCTTGCAGCTGCGTCATCCCTGCCGGGTTGTAATGAAGAGCCGAAGGGTCGTCGGCTTGGGCGGCAAAAGCATTGCTCATCGCAGACGCGGCGCTTCCTTGCCCTTGAATCCGAGGTACCTGCGCTGATGTCACGCCCGGCAATGATGCCAAGCAGAGCCCTATTACATAGATCCACAATACCCACATCCGAAAAGCCGATACAGTCCGCCAGCCACTGTCCCCAGCTCTCATGGTCATATGCCTCCACATCTCGCTCACCGATGCGGACTCGACACCCCTGCAGGCTCCAATGGTGGGCGCTCAATAGGCTGAAACCAATAATCAGCAACCCGTTGCAGTTCGTCGGCATCAAATGGCTTCAGCATATAGGCCTGCGCACCCATGCCGATCGCCCGAATCGCCAACTCTTTGGATCCTGACGCCGTGACCATCACAATTGGAATTTGCTGATCCCATTTTCGAATCTGCTGAAGTACCAGCAAGCCATCCATAGAGGGAATGCCAATATCCAAAATCATACCTTCGAACGTTTCGGCCTGCACCGCTTCCAGAGCTCGTACCCCGTCAACTGCCAACTGGACACGATATCCCTTTGCTTGCAACCGATCCTGTAAGAGCTGACGAATATCCGGATCGTCGTCGACAACAAGAATGCGAGGCGCGTCAGCCGATACATGATCAAGTGACGACACCTTCGTAGGATACAATGGAATAGTGAAATACAGCTCCGCGCCCCGCCCCGGTTCACTCCGTGCGACGATCGTCCCACCCTGTAACTCCACCAACGTCCGCACGATCGACAGGCCCAAGCCCAGCCCTTTTATTCCGCTCCGTGCCTGCTTGACTCGAAAGAAAGGATCGAATATCTGATCGAGAAACTCCGGCGGAATACCGGGCCCGGTATCGCGCACTGAGACACCCGCGAGCGTCTGGCTCTCCTGCCGAACTGCCACCATAATGCTGCCACCCTCCGGCGTGAACTTCACTGCGTTCTGGACCAAGTTCGTGACAATCTGGAACAAACGATCACGATCCGCCCAGACCATCAGCGGGTCAGATGGAACGGCGGCCTCCAAAGTCTGCTGTTTGGCTTGAGCCAACAGGCGCAATTGCTCTACTGCATCTGATACACAGGGCCCTAGGTCGATCTCGTCAGGAATGAGATCCAACCTCCCAGATTGAATTCTCGTGCGATCCAATAGGGCCTCGATCATTCGGATCAAACGGTCTGAATTTCCCAGCATCCGTGACAAATAACGCTGCTGCTTCTCGTTGAGCGGCCCTGTCAATCCATCGAGCAGGTTCTGCAAGAATCCTTTGATCGAGGTTAGCGGCGTCTTGAGTTCGTGCGAGACATGCGAGAGGAATTGAGACCGCAAGCAGTCTGCCTGCTCCAACTCAGCCGTGCGTTCACGTACCTTGGCTTCAAGTCCCACGTTTAGATCTTCAATCTGTTCATACGCAGACGCGTTATCCAGTCCGATGGCGACTTGATGCGCGACCGTGATCATCAACTCAAGATCGTCCTGAGTCAGACTATGTGCCTGGATCCGATCTACCGTCAGGCTTCCAAGAATCCGGTCTTTGATTTTCAATGGGACTGCGATCCATGCCTTAGTCTGCGTCAGCAGGGCCAGCTGCTGGTTCAATGGATGGATGCGGTCCCATACCGCCTGCACATCCCCGACTAAGAACGGCTGGCCCTGCAGCAACACAAGGCCTTCCGGACTCATGGGGTCGGTGACGGGGATCTCACGAGCGCGCGCAAACGCCTGGATCTCAGGCGAAACGCCGAGCATCCGGGCATCCATGACAACCTGGCGAACCGGATCGTAAAACGAGATCATTGCCCGATCGTACTGCAGATCGATGGTGAGAGCCTCCAGCACCTTCTGCATCAGCGCCTCTCGATCCAGCGTCGAGCTAAACAACAATCCGGTTCGATGGAGGGCCGTTAACTGGACCACTTTTCGGCGCAGTTCGACGCGCGTCTGCTCCTGCTCCAGATACGCTTCACGCAATTCCTCATGCCGCGACTCCAGGAACATAATCTGCTCCTGAATCAATGACTCGCGTCGCTCGCTCTCCAGACGAAGATGACGATTGATCAGCATTCTTGTGAGCAGTATGGGCACCAGCCCGAGAAGTACGACATCGCCCAAGCTTGTCGAGGGACTCATCACGCGGAGCCCCATCGCCAAAATCAGGCCAGCCAATGCGCAGCAGAGCGACCAGATCGCAGGCCCTTTCGATTGTGTGGCACCGACCGATACATGGATTGGCGTGACTTTTACCTCTCGGTCTTCCACATCGTCTTTAGACGGAATAGCTTCGGCCTGTTGGCACGAACGGAATCGGTTCGATTGAGTCAGTGACGACCAGCCCTCTCCCGATCCTGCTACGATCTGCCAGACTCTGCGCCGCCATAGGCCCTGCCTCTCTCCTTCCCAACAGATGACCCATTGGCACCATTCATCGTCATTTGCAATACAGGATAGTTCCGTCAAAGAGGCCGGTGGCAGACCATGAACGCGAGCCGGCACTGCCGCCATAATGCCTTGAGCAGACTGACACATCAGGTGCGCGCACCGTCTTCTATAAGGGCCGAACTGCTGAAGGGCACGCCCGGAAAATTTCATCGCCAGAGTCGCGGTGGCTGGCGTCACCTCGACCACTCGAAATTCGAGCGAACCGGACGCAAATTTATTCCCAAAGTAGGGAAACATCCCGTAAATCTGTGGCAGTGAAAACGGCCTGGCAAGTATCTGCATGACCGACGACGCCTTCTCCATCCCACCAAGATACGCAAAGCGAGGATCGCCGGACATGTGCTC
>JANNIV010000110.1:0-10523 GCA_031405355.1 Nitrospira sp. | reverse complement strand
CTGTCTTGGACAGATGCCTGATTTCCGGTCCCAGTCGATTCATCTGAGAATCTACGCGCCTTCCCTGCCTATTTCCCCTGACTCAAAATGGCATCGGCTTCGATCTCCACCAACATGTCAGGATCGATCAAGCGTTTCACCTCCACTATCGTCGTGGCAGGCCTGATAGTCCCAAACACTTCACCATGGGCCCGACCAACCTCCTGCCATTGATCGATATTCACCAGGTACATGCGCGTTCGAACCACATCGGCGAGCGAGGCCCCGGCCTGCTGGAGCGCCGCTTCAATCGTCTTCAAGATCTGAACCGTTTGGGCATAGGGATCCCCCTTGCCAACCAAACCAGAGGATGTCATGGCAGACGAACCGGAGACGGAAATCGAGGAACCGACTCGAACCGCCCGTGAATACCCAAGCTTGCTCTCCCACGGACCGCCAGTAGAAATATTCTGCCGTCCCATCGCTTACCTCCTACATGACAATGCCGCCGCCGGCATGAATATTCTGCCCCGTTAACCACCGCGCCTCCTCACTGACCACGAACGCGACCACGTCGGCAATATCCTTGGGGAGACCGAGCCGCTTCAACGGCGACAACTGGATGCCGATCTGGCGAAATTGGTCGGTCATCATGCCAGTCTCGGTAAAGCCCGGCGAGACCGTATTGACCGTAATCCCTCGTGGAGCGAGCTCCTGCGCCAGTCCTCTCGTGTACTGCTCCAGTGCGCCCTTGCTGCCAAGATAAGCCGTCGCACCGGGAAAACTCAAATGGGTTCCATCGGTGGAAATGTTCACGATGCGGCCACCATCTTTGAGCACGTTGGACGCTTCCTGCATCGCGAAGTAGGGACCCTTGGCATTCAAGGCAATGATCTGATCAAAGTCGGCCTCGGTCGTATCGAGAAGCGCCCTGGGCATAAATCGCCCGGCATTGTTGACCAGAATATCGAGCCGGCTGAATTGCTTCACCGTCTCGATCACCAGTCGCTGTGCTTCAGATACTTGGCTCATATCTGCCTGTACCGCAACCGCTTTGCCACCCTTGGCCTGAATGCCCGTGACTACTTGATGAGCCCTCTCGGCGCTCGTTCCATAATTCACCACCACAATCGCCCCGTCATCGGCCAATCGCTCTGCAATCGCCCGCCCAATCCCGCTGGACGACCCGGTGACGATCGCGACTTTCCCGCTGAGTGGCTTCATGATCTTTCCTTTACCTTTCCTCTATGTAACTGATGTCTGTCTTCGCGTCGTCGTCGAAGCATAATCGACTCTGCACTAAGAGTATGCCGCTAACGCCGCCTATCGGAAAAGGAGCGACGGTTTTTGCCAAGTTGTTGCGTACACAAATTCCGTCACTGGCTTTCGATCTCTCGGTTGAGTTTCCCTCACACGCAGACGATCTGACAGGAGGGCAGGATCGCCTGGGTAACCGATCGCCATCATGGCCACCGGCTCATAGCCCTCCGGGATCTGACAGTCCGCCCGCGTTCGATCGATCAGAAAACCCGCCATCTGATGGGCAACAAGCCCAAGTTCCGTGGCCTGCAAGGAGAGGTTTTCTACCGCCATCCCTGTGTCATAGAGTGCGTGGCGATTGGGTGAGCCATCCTCGAACTGTAATTTCGCCACAGACAGCAACAGCACCGGTGCACGATAGGCCCATTTCTGATTAGCCTCGACCAGGCAGTTGAGCAACCGATCATGGTCAATCTTATTGTCTCTCGTGGCAACCAGGAATCGCCAAGGCTGCCCGTTATTCGATGATGGAGCCCACCGTGCCGCCTCGAAGAGGCTCCGCAGCTTCTCCGGCTCAATAGGCCGCTCGTCGAAGGCACGTGGACTCCAACGTCGACGCATCACGTCATGGATCGGATACTGCGTGTCGGCCGGTTTTTCCATATCTTCACGATCCTTTACTGTCGCCCTTGGGCCGATCCATCTCAGGAGACCAGCCACCGCCAAGAGCCTTGTAGAGTTGCACCACCGAGACGAGATGCAGGCGGCGTGAGCTGGTCATAGCCAATTCAGCTTCGAATAGATTGCGCCGAGACACGAGCACGTCGAGATAATTGGCCAAACCGCCTTTGTAGCGAAGTTCTGCCAGCTTCAACGCTGACTGCAGCGCTGAGACCTGTTGTTGTTGCGCCTCGTTCTGCGTTCGCGACGTACGGACGGCTACGAGAGAATCCTCGACCTCGCGGAAGGCGATGAGGATGCTCTGCTCATACTGCGCAAGCGCCTGCTTGGCTTGGGCTTCTGCCGCATCCTGCTGAAACCCCAGCACCTGACTATTCAGAAGCGGACCGATGAAACCGGCCCCCCCCACACCGTAGAAAGCAGGATCGGAAAAGAATTTCGCCAACTGCGGGCTGGCAGAACCGAGCAGGCCTGTGAGTGTGATCTTGGGAAACCGATCGGCCTTCGCCGCGCCGATGCGAGCCGTGGCAGCCGCGAGCTGTTGTTCGGTTTGTAACAGATCGGGCCGCCTTTGCAAGAGTTCCGAAGGCAAACCGGCTGGGACATCCGGGGGCATGACCTGTTCGTGCAAGGACCGACCGCGAGTAATGGCAAACGGCTTACGGCCCGTCAGCACGCTCAACTGGTTCTCGGCTTGAACCATCTGCCTTTCGAGTTCGGCCGTCCGGGCCGCGGCATGGGCCCTCTCCGCCTCGAACTGATCCATGTCCAGACGTGAACTAAATCCCTGTTTCAAACGAGCCTGAGAAATTCGGACCGACTCTTCCCAGGATTGCACCGTCCGCTTCGCGATATCGAGCTGCGCATCGAACTGGAGGAGATTGAAGTAGGCCTCACCGACCGCGCTTACCAATTGAATCGTCACCGCGCGGCGATTCTCTTCTTTCGAGAGAAGATCGGCACGAGCCGCTTCGTTCGATCGACGAATGCGGCCCCAGATATCGAGCTCCCATGCCAGATTGCCTTGAAGGTAATAATTGAACGGGTTGGCGAACCCCGGAACGAGGAATACCGTCTTGCGTCCGAACACCGGGGCATTGCCCGAACCCGAGATGCCTGGCATGAAATCAGACCTTGCAATGAAGGCGCGAGCCTGAAATTCCTCGACTGTCGCGACCGCTTGCCGGAGATCCCTGTTCTCCGTCAATGCGGTCTTGATCAAGGCCTGTAGCTGCTCGTCGCGCAGCAGATCCCACCAGGGGAGATTGGCCAGGGAGGGTATATCGGGCGATCCTTCCGCCATCCTGAACGAGGGAGCTTCTTCTGTCTTAGGGCGTTGATAGTCAGGCCCCATCGAGCAGGACAGGAGGAGGCAGGACAATCCGATGGCCAGTACGGTACGCACGTTAGGGTTCATCCTCCAACGACACCGGCGGGACGGCCGATGAGCTAGGCGCCGCGACCGGCATCGGCCTACTTTTGGTCAACTTGCGGATGAGCACATAAAACAGCGGCACGAAGAAGATCGCCAGGAACGTGGCGGCAATCATTCCGCCCATGACACCGGTCCCGATCGACTGACGGCTTGCAGACCCAGCTCCCGTCGCCCAGACCAACGGAACCATGCCGAAGATAAAGGCCATGGAGGTCATGATAATCGGACGGAACCGCAACCGGGCCGCCTCCAGCGCTGCCTCGATCAACGGACGTCCCGCTTCATAGCGCGTGTTGGCAAACTCGACGATGAGAATCGCATTCTTCGCAGCAAGGCCGATCAAGGTGACCAGGCCGATCTGGAAGTAGATATCGTTTTCAAAGCCGCGCAACCACACGGCAGAGAGCGCGCCGAAAATCGCAAAGGGCACGGCCAGGATCACCGCGAAGGGGACGACCCAGCTCTCGAACTGCGCCGCCAGCACGAGGAACACCATCAAGAGGCCGATTCCGAATACATAGCCGGATTGGCCGCCGACACGCCGCTCCTGAAACGAAATGTTGCTGTAATCGATCGCGTAGCCTTGCGGAACGAGCACCTCTTTGCCCACACGCTCAAGCGCTTCGAGCGCCTGCCCAGAACTGTGGCCGGGAGCGGCCGCGCCCAAGACCAATGCGGTATTGTATCCATTGAAATGGTTCACCGGATCCGGCCCGCTCTGAAATTCCGCCGTCACCACGGTATCGAGGGGAATCATATTCGTGCCCTGGGGGGTCTGGGCCCGCACGTAGATCTTCGAAATATCCTGAGGGGTGGCCCGGAACTCCGCGTCAGCCTCCGTCTGCACATGATAGACACGGCCGAATTTCACAAAGTCGTTGATATAAAAATTTCCGAAGTAGGCCTGCAACGTGTCGAAGATGTCTGAAATCGGTATCCCCAGAGCCTTCGCCCGCTCCCGATTCACATGGGCAAACAGCCGGGGTGAGGAGACGCGAAAATTCGTCCCGACCCGGCCGATCGCCGGTTCCTTCTGCGCCCGTTCGACAAATTGCTGTGCGACCGCCGCGAACTTTTTGAAATCTCCTCCGCTGGGATCTTGTAGTTGCGCGGAAAACCCCCCGGCGGCGCCCACGCCCTCGATAGCCGGCGCATTGAAGGCCAACAGCAGCGCTTCCGGAATCTTTGCGAACTCGGCGTAGGCTGCGCCGACCATTGCCTGCGCCTGGTTCTGCGGTCCAGGACGCTCGTCCCAGGGAATCAACGGCACGAACATGGTCGCTGAGTTCGGCCCTCTGGTGCCAAAGACAAAGTTTTGACCGGTAAGGGAATCGGTTGAAAAGACGGCCGGGTTCGCCTGAAAAAACCGTTCAATCCGTTCGAGGACCGCATCGGTTCGCTGCTTCGACGCCCCGTCCGGCAACTGTGCCACCACGATGAAGTAGCCTTGATCTTCCTCCGGCAAGAAACTCTTGGGGAGTTTTTCGAACAGGCCGAGCGATACCACAAGAAGACCGCCGAAGGCCAACATCACCAACACCGGCCTCGCCACAAGCCTGCCGACCGAGCTCGTATATCCCTTTTGTGTCCAGCCGAACGTCCGGTCAAAGAAGGCCCAGAACCCGCCTCGCACTGCATGCCGCGGAGTGAGTACCAACGCGCAAAGCGCCGGGCTCAGCGTCAACGCAACAAACCCCGACACAATCACCGAGATGGCGATCGTCGCGGCAAACTGCTTATAGAGTGCTCCGGTGATCCCGCCGATAAAACCGACAGGAACGAAGACGGACACCAGCACCAGCACGATCGCAATAATCGGGGCCGTGACTTCGCTCATGGCCCGCTTGGCCGCATCTTTGGCCGATAGGCGATCTTCGCGCATGTGGCGCTCGACGTTTTCCACGACCACGATGGCGTCATCCACGACGATCCCGATGGCAAGGACCATCCCGAACAGGGTAATCGTATTGATCGAGAATCCCAATGCGTACAGTCCGGTGAAGGTGCCGATCAGCGAGACCGGCACGGCAACCAAGGGAATGATGGTGGCACGCCAACTTTGGAGAAACAGATACACCACGAGGACGACCAGAACCATGGCCTGCGCCAAGGTCTTCACCACTTCTTGGATCGAGACTTCGATGAAGCGCGTGGTGTCGTAGGACAATTCGTAGGACACACCTGGTGGAAAGTCCTTCGCGAGCTCGTCCATCTGCATACGCGTGCGGCGAGCCATATCGAGCGCATTGGCCCCCGGGGAGAGGAAGGTCAAGATGAAGGTGGTGGGCTTGCTGTTCCAGCGCCCCTCAAGGGCATAGGACTGGGCGCCCAGCTCGATGCGCGCGACATCCTTCAGCCGGACCGTCGAACCGTCCGGCAAGGCACGAACGATCAGCTCTTCGAAGTCCTTCACCTCGCTCAACCGGCCCTTCGTGATAATCGGAATGGTCAGTTCCGTGCCCTTCGGCGCCGGCTCCCGCCCGATGGTCCCGGCCGGATAATCCCGATTCTGCTCCCGGATGATAGCCGTGATGTCGCTCGGGATCAGGCCCAGCTTTGCCATGTGCAGGGGATTGAGAATGATCCGCATGCTGTAGTTCTGCTGGCCGAACACCACCGCATCCCCGACACCTTTGACCCGCTTCAGGTCATCGACCAGCCTGAGCGTCGCGTAGTTCGAGAGATAGATGGCGTCGTGCCGGGGATCGGTCGTCTTCAAGACGATGACTTGGACCAGACTCGGGGATACTTTCTTCAAGGATATACCCAGCCGTATCACTTCCGTCGGCAGCAATGGTTCCGCAAGCTTTTCACGGTTCTGGGTTTGGACTTGGGCGATGTCGGGGTTGGTGCCGACTTCAAACGTCAGCTTGATGGTCACATGCCCATCGTTACTGCTGGTGGACTCGAAATAGAGTAAATTATCGATGCCGGGGAGGGTCACTTCAATCGGTCTGGCCACGGCCTCGGCCGCCACTTCGGCGCTGGCGCCGGGATAATCCGCGTCGATCTGCACCACCGGTGGAGTGATTTCTGGAAACTGCGCGATAGGCAGGAACTGCATGGACAGCAGCCCCATCACGACGATAATGATGGAGACGACCGAGGCCAGGATCGGCCGTTCGATGAAAACATGCAATGTCACAAATGATCCTTATTGAGACGCGGGGGGAACTGCATTTGCGGCCGTCGCACCGGTTGGGCTCCATGGAACAGCCTTCACCGGCGCGCCGGGACCGATCTTCATGAGACCATTGACGACGACGCGATCTCCTGTTTTCAATCCCCCATCGATCAGCCACTGGTCACCCTTCCAGTCGGAGGCAGCCACGTCTCGAATATCGATCTTCTCGTCCTGGCCGACCACATAGACGAAGGGACCCTGGGGACCTTGCATCACAGCACGTTGAGGAATGAGGATCGCGTCCGTATTTGTATCGCCCGTGAATCGCACCTTCACAAATTGCCCGGGCAGGAGGGTGCGCTTGGGATTGGGGAACGTGATTCTGGCTTGGCGTGAACCGGTCTCCGTTCGCAGACCAGGCTCCAGAAGATCGAGGACACCCTCGTCGGGATAGACCGAGTCATCCATGAGCGTGAGCCGGCCTCGTAACTGGTAGACCCCTGGGTGCGTAATTTTCTTCGATTCAATATCTCGCCGCCGTTTCAAAATGAAGGTCTCCGGTACGCTCACCACCACATACATGGGATCGACGCGATGGACGACCGTCAACAAATCCGTTTGCGCCGAGACCAGACGCCCTTCGTAATAGCGGCTCCGTTCGCTCAGACCGTCGATGGGAGCAGTAATGAGGGTATTATCTAGATCGAACTTCGCCTTGGTGAGTTCTGCTTTGGCCCCTTGCAACAACGCTTTGGCAGTCAGGTCGCCGGCCACGGCATCGTCCACATCCTTCTGGCTGACTGCCTGTTCTTCCAACAGCGGTTTCACACGGGCAAGGTCTTGTTGCGCCTGCACGACGCGCGCTTCAGCTTCTGCAATCTTGGCCTTCGCTCTCGCCGCAGCTGCTTGGAACGGAACGGGATCGATCTGATAGAGACGGTCGCCCTTCTTGACATCACGCCCCTCCGGGTACAACACCGCCTTCAGCAAGCCGGTCACTTGCGAACGAATCTCCACCGGGCGCGAGGCCTCAGCCCGCCCGATGAATTCCGGCTCGTCCGGGATCGTCTGCGTCGTGACGGTGATAACCTCGACCTGCGATATTTGCTGCGCCGGCGCTGAGCCGGCTTCTTGTTTACAGCCAGGCAGCCACGCTGTCGTAGCCAACACAAGCAGCGCAGCGGCATATCCGAACGGCTGAGTCCTCAAGAAAACCATAACAAGCTGCTCCGTGGTTCTTTACCCTCGTCGATCCGTCATGTCGCACATCGAATTGAGCATTCTACCGGTGAGAGCGAGACGGCAGCAAGCCCATGGCCGGAAAGGCTGAAAATAGCATCGGGAACACGATAAATATGAATAGCATGACCAGTTCCATAATGGCCTCGCCCCTCTTAATTGGTGCTGTGACGCTTTCTCTGTGAAGACTCGCCTCGACCAGACCCCGTGATATCTTCGACGACGCACCTGGTCAAACAACCAGTCGCTCGAAGTTCTGCGCCCTGTTGCCACAGCTTAGTCAACAGCGCCTTGCCGTCTGCATCGATGTACGTCACGCCGGTTAGGTCGATCACCGCGTCGCTCTGTTGGTTTCCAGAGAGCTGACGCCAATAGGACTTGAGTTCCTCTACCCAAGGACCTGCGAGCTTCCCTTCGAGGATGATCGACATGGAGGCTGGCGCGGCATTTTTTTGTCCGGTGATCTTCAGCATCTCGCGTGTGCCCTGCTCCAGACTAATGGGAAAGGCCCGTTCCAGCAACACCAATCGGCTATGCCATCTAATCTACCTGAACGAACGATGAACGCTTAACGTACAGTCCATTCGATGGGCTAACCGGCGGCGATATTATGCCGATATCCCGACACATGCCGAAGAGGGAGTAATGGAATACTGTCGACCACGAACCACAATTCTTTTCTGGCCCTCGATTCGATATGCCGCCAGCAACAACTCAGAATGCCCCCGTTACTTTTCCTCGCGGAACGCCCGGCTTCCTACGAACGGAGTACCGCCCACCGATTACGCAGCCACTTCGATCGTATGAGCTTGTACCCGAGCCAAGCCACAAGCAGCAGGCCCAACAGCGGGACGGCCACCGTGCGCACCAGCTTTTGATAATCGGTCATGTGGACCCGCAAGAGATATTGTGGACGCTTCATCAAATTCTGCTTCTCTGTCGCAATGGTGACCCTGTACAGGCCCTCATCTAGACTGACTTCAGCTCTCAATACTCCGTCCGGGTGAGTACTTGGACGAATATCTGCCACAATCTGATCTTCCGTCTCAGTGTTCCCGTTCTCCCTCACGACCCGCATCCCGACCGGCTCGTTGCGTAGTGCTGGGTCTACGAGGTCTACGACCAGAAAAGTATCGCCCTCCTTGGGAATGTCCGTGCAGTATTGATCCTTCAACTGGTATTGCGGTTGATAGGCGTTGAAATGCACAACCCTCTCTCCGACCTGGCGTATACAGGGGTCGTCTTCTCCGCTCACGCCTCCATGTGCCGCGGCTCCACCGGGGTGGGACAGTGCGGCAACAAGGATGAGCGCCGTCGAACATGTCCATGTCACATGTTTCATCATGGCCAAACCCTCCTGTTTGGGACCTTGCGATGATCTGTTGTTCGTTCTGCCCAAGGTAACGGTGCTCCGTGCGGTTCAGCGATTCCAGTGCGTAATATATGGACGCTCCAGCATAGCGCCACTATTGCCAGTACCACAAAGATCATCTGCTCCATGTTGCCCTCCTTGTCGCTTCCGACAGTCCCCTTCATCCATTCTCGTCACCCATCTCTGTGGCTCACCGAGTAGACAGGCCCCTCCGGGGTGTAGAGAGGGGCCTATCCACCTCAGCGGGAGACGCCGCGAGATTTCGCGGCATCCACCTGGGTCCGGAAAAGAGACCGGTCTCCATCTCTCTGCCATGATCATCTGGTCTTATCGTCTCACCACATCGACTGTCTGCTGCTACTGTTCATTCTTATCGAGACGTATGCGCAACTCGCGTTCCAGCAGGCTCCCTCCCAACCTGGATCATCGATGTCACTGAAACTAGATGAGATTGAGTGGTCCCGTTCGGGAATGTCTCTCGTGAAAAAAAGAAGTGCCGAGGGGAATCTGCCGACGCGGCGGCATGGTGCCGAAATATCGGCGCGAGACTGAAACATTCATGGAGGCTGGGTGAAAGGCCTGGCTAGCTATGGATGGCGAGAGATACCGAGCTTCTGCATCTTGGATTGCAGGGTCGTCCGCTTCATCCCAAGCCTGGCAGCGGCGCCAGCAGGACCACCAATGATCCAGTCCGACTCGCGAAGTGCCTTGAGAATATGTTCGCGTTCGGCTTGTTCAAGGGTTGTAGTGCCGGAGTTCGTTGTGTGACTTGGCGTCCGCTTCAGTTCTGCGAGCGACACAAATAGATCCGGTCCTTGAGTAAGAATGACCGCTCGCTCTATGAAATTCTCCAGCTCACGCACGTTGCCTGGCCAGTGATAGGTTTGGAGCGCTTTCATGGCCTCCGACGGGATCGTCTCGATGTGTTTCTTCATCCGTAGGGCGAGTTTCTGAGCAAAGTGTCGGACCAGCAAGGGAATATCTTCCGCTCGGTCTCGCAGGGGCGGGACGGTAATCGGAAAAACCTTGAGCCGGTAATAGAGGTCGCTGCGAAACCTTTGCTCCTCGACCATGTGATCGAGATCGCGATTGGTTGCGGCAAGTATGCGAACATTGACACGTATTGTCCTGGTGCTTCCCAATCGTTCGAACTCCTGTTCTTGAAGCACGCGCAGGAGCTTCACTTGAAGCTCAAGGGGAATTTCTCCAACCTCGTCGAGGAACAGGGTTCCGCGGTCTGCTAATTCAAACCGGCCGATCTTGGTGGCGATCGCACCGGTGAACGCACCCTTTTCATGTCCGAAGAGTTCGCTTTCCAACAGCCCCGTTGGAATCGCAGCGCAATTAAGCTTCACGAACGTTCGCTCCCGCCTATTGCTGCGATTGTGGAGCGCCCGCGCGACCAATTCCTTCCCGCTCCCTGTTTCGCCTAA
>JANNIV010000109.1:0-2332 GCA_031405355.1 Nitrospira sp. | reverse complement strand
GAAGCAAGTCCAGTACATCATCGACCAGGTCGAGGCCAACCAGAAGGGCGCGTTCGTTCCCTTTTACCAACAACCGGTCGTCGAATCCTCGCTCTACGGCGTCGTCGCATTGCTGCAATATTTATATCTGAGATAATGGGACACTCATGCGTGAAGAACACATAGGCGGACTGCGGACGCAGATCACAGGCGGGACAGATGGCAAGGGTGGAGGGCGCGGTCCTCTCGTTCTGCTTCTGCACGGTTTTGGCGCGCCGGGGGACGATCTCGTATCGCTGGCCGACGTCTTGGAGGTGCCGGCCGGCACGAGGTTTGTGTTTCCCGAAGGTCCGCTCTCGTTGAGCTTTGGGCCGAGCGCTGCGCGTGCCTGGTGGCTCATCGACATGGCACGCGTTGCAGCGGATCGAGCGGCAGGGCGGCCGCGCGATCTCTCGAACGAGATCCCCAAAGGCCTCGCCCTAGTGCGCGAGACGATGCTGGCGTTTCTCAAAGAGGTCGAACGCACAGTCGGCGCTGATCCGCGCAAGATGGTGCTCGGAGGATTTTCCCAAGGCGCCATGCTGTCGTGTGACGCCCTGCTCCATACGGACCGTCCCTACGCCGGGCTGATCCAATTGTCCGGCACACTCCTCGCCTCACAGGAATGGGTTCCGCTGCTCCAGAAACGCAAAGGACTGCCGGTCTTTCAAAGCCACGGGGCGCAGGATGAGCTTCTGCCGTACGTTGGGGCAGAACGGTTGCGAGATACATTGATTCACGCAGGATTGCCGGTCGAATGGCACAATTTCCGTGGTGGTCATGAGATTCCACGGTCGGTCCTGCAGCGGCTGGGACCGTTCATCACCAAGGTGGTTACTCAAACATGAGCAGCACGCATCAGTTTGAACTCGCAGCAGCCGACGGCAAACTGATCCGAGGGGATCGGTCAACGGGGAATGATCGCCAGATTCTCTTTATCACCGGCTTTCTCTCCAAACGATGGGGCAACAAGAGTAAGGCGCTCGCACAGTGGTGTGAAGAGAAGGGCTGGGGGTTCTGTTGCTACGATGTGCGAGGGTTCGGCGATTCAGAGGGGAGGTTCACCGACTACACCCTGTCCGATTGGATTGCCGATGCGCGAGTGGTTTTCGAACATATCAGAAATGGTCCGCCGATCACCATCGTCGGCAATTCATTCGGTGGCTGGATCGCCTGGATGATGGCCCAGGAATGTGCGGCAGTAGAACAGCTGCTGCTCATCGCCCCGGCATTCGATGCCATTGGCGTTAGAGCCAAGGAAATTCCGGCCGAGCGGCGAACCAGATGGCGTGAGACAGGTTGGATGCCCTGGGATGACGAGCCTGCTCACAAGGATTGGCCTCTCTCGTGGAAATGGGTCGAGGAAAGCGAGGCCTATTGGAAGACGAGCTTCGACCGACTCAGGCCGGTGAAGACGACGATCCTCCACGGTCTCCAAGATACGGTGATTCTGCCGAACGTGAGCCGTGAGTTCGTCGAGCAGCTACTCGCGCGCGACCCTGCGTTCCCAGTCGAACTCCATCTGGTTCCGGGCGATCATCGTCTCAGCAGCGCGGAGCACGTCGAACGGTTTCGTCGGCTTGTCCTTAAAACCCCATGAGGCAGAACAATGCTTACATTGATCCATAAAGAATGCGGCGGGCCCGCCCTGGACGAATCGCCGGTCGGCGAAGTCTGCGCCATCCCCATCGACCGGTTCCCCTTTTCTTGTTTCACCTGCCTGGAGGAAATCGACGACGAATCGGAAGTGCGACTGTCGGAAGAACTCGGGATCTAGCCGGCCCGCTCCAGCCCCTCCGTCGGTCTATGTCCAACTGAACCCTCTGGCACGACCCCGTCCTCAGTGGAAATGTTCGACAGATCCAGGGTAAGGTGTCACCCGGTTCATTTCATGCGTAAGAGCCGACCATCAGCTCCCCGTGTCGCCTCCTGGTGGAACCGAGTCGCAGCCCACCGATCGGTATCGTGTGTCGGTGCATGGCGGGCCGCACCTGCGCGGCACCACCTGGGGCTGGAACCCCGAAGCGCAGTTCCTTGCCTCGCAGGGTTACGTCGTCATCGAGCCCGAGTTCCGCGGCAGCACCGGCTACGGTGAGGCGCACTACCGTTCCGGCTGGAAGCAGTGGGGCCTGGCAATGCAGGACGACGTGAGCGATGCATTGCGCTTTGCCGTTGACCGCGGCTGGGTCGATGCCTCGCGGGTCTGCATCATGGGCAGCAGCTACGGCGGTTATGCGGCGCTGATGGGTCTGGTGAAAGACCCGGCGCAGTACCGCTGCGGCGTCGCCCACGCGGCGCTGGCCGACCCGCGCTT
>JANNIV010000108.1:0-3086 GCA_031405355.1 Nitrospira sp. | reverse complement strand
CTATAACACCATCATGATTGCCGGGATTTCGACGGTTCTGTTCAATGCCAATCCTTTACTTCGGTTCGATGGCTACTACATGCTCGCCGATCTCATCGAGATTCCCAATCTGCGCCAGCGAGCCAACACCTACCTCGGCTACCTATGTGAGCGGTATCTCTTTGGCCGAGTGGAGGCGCAGGCGTCGCAGGCCACGCCGGGTGAGCGTTCCTGGTTTGTGGGCTATTCGGTCACCTCGTTTATCTATCGGATTTTCGTGGTCACCGCCATTCTCCTCTTCCTGACCGACCAATTCTTCGTGCTCGGGATGTTCTTCGCCATCTTGACGGCCTTCACCTGGTTCGTGCTTCCATTGGGAAAGGGCCTGAAGTATCTGTTCACGAGCCCGCGCATCCGCCGCGTGCGTGGAAGGGCGCTGGCGGTCTCGACCGGAGGGATCGCCATCATTTTGGTGGCGTTGTGTTTGATCCCGGTGCCTTTTCGCACAAGGGCGGAAGGCGTGGTGTGGATTCCGGAAGAAGCCATCGTGCGTGCCGGCGCCGACGGGTTCATTGAACAGGTGGTGGCGGTTCCAGGATCAACCGTGTCACAAGGCGATGTGTTGGTGCTCTGTCAGGATTCCCTGCTGACGACGCAGGTCACTGTGCTTGAGGCCCAGCTCAGGGAGATCCAGGCGCGCATTCGTGAGCAGATTCCGGAAAGCATGGTCAAAGCGAAAATATTGGAGGAAGAACAGCTGTACGTTGACGAAAAACTTGCCCGCGCGAGGGAACAGGTCGGGGATCTGGTGATTACGGCGAAGGTGGCCGGCACGCTGGTGTTGCCTCGTGCAGGGGATCTGCCAGGCCGGTTCGTGCATCGCGGCGACGTGTTGGCCCACGTGGTGGATCTCGACGCCTTGACCGTGCGGACCATCGTGGATCAGACCGATATCGACTTGATTCGTCACAGCCTGAAGGCGGTCCAGGTTCGGCTGGCCGAACGGCTGGCGAGCCCGATCGATGCCGCGGTGAAACGGCTGGTGCCGGCGGCAAGCGATGAATTACCGAGTCCTGCACTCGGGAGCGAAGGAGGCGGGCAGGTGCCGATGGATCCGAAAGATCCCAAGGGTCAGAAGGCCCTGCGGAAAGTGTTTCAGGTGGATCTCCAATTACCCGTCGAGCCGGGCATCGTGAACGTGGGCGGGCGTGTGTACGTGCGGTTCGATCATGGATGGGAATCGCTCATGGCCCAGTGGTATCGCCAGGGACGACAATTATTCTTGTCGCGCTTCAATGTTTAATATGGCCCGGCAACAGACGGCGCTGCACAGCGCCTATCCGGAACGATCGGTCCCGCACGAGAGCTGGTTCGATAAGCAGGGGGTGAAGCTGGCGAGCCCCGTCATGCGACGGTTACGCGAGCACAGGGCCATGCGGACTGAGGTGGTGGAGCCGGTCAACAAACTAGGGAGCCTGCTGGCCGCTTTGCGCGATGACCAGTTGTGCCAAGAGGTGGCTCACGTTCGAGAGCAACTCCGGCGCAACGGGTTGAGCGAAAAATTGGTATTCCGGTCCTTTGCCCTGGTGCGTGAGGTAGCCCAGCGGACGATCGGCCAACGGCATTATGACGTGCAGATTCTCGGAGGCTGGGTCTTGCTCAACGGCTGTGTGGCGGAGATGGCGACGGGAGAAGGGAAGACCTTAACCGCCACGCTGGCCGCTGCGACGGCAGCCCTGGCCGGCGTGCCGGTGCATATTATCACCGTGAATGATTATCTGACGGCGCGCGATGCGGCTGAGATGGGTCCGATTTATCGCATGATGGGCCTGACCGTCGGGGTGATCACCCACGAGCAAGACCCCGCAGCGCGCCGTGCCGCCTATGCCTGTGACGTGACCTATTGCACGAATAAGGAATTGGCGTTCGATTACCTGCGAGATCGTCTGGCGGTGGGACGGCAGCCCAATCGGATCCAACTCCAACTGGAGAAACTCTATGGCGATGCCACCAGGCTCCGCAATCTGGTGCTCCGGGGCTTGTGCTTCGGCATTGTGGATGAAGCGGACAGCATTCTGGTGGATGAAGCTCGTGTCCCGCTCATTATTTCCGCCAGCGGAGGGAAGGTGCCGGAGAAGCCGATCTACGAGATGGTATTGGTGCTGGCGCGCGCCCTCACCAAAGGATCGGATTTTGAAATTGACCCACGGGAGCGGAACATTCGCCTAACGCCGGCAGGGCAAGCCTGGTTGGCGTCACGCACGAAGGATCTGACGGGCTTTTTGTCCGGACCACGGCGGCGTGAAGAACTCGTCCGTCAGGCGCTCACCGCGCTCCATCTGTTCCATCGGGATACCCATTATCTCGTCAGGGACGAAAAGGTTCAGATTATCGACGAGTATACCGGGCGCATCATGGGGGATCGGTCGTGGGAACAGGGGCTGCATCAACTGATTGAATTGAAGGAGGGCTGTCCGCTCACGCCCATGAACACCTCGTTGGCACGGATCACCTATCAGCGATTTTTTCGCCGGTATTTGTGGCTTGCCGGGATGACCGGCACGGCGCAGGAGGTTGCCGGCGAATTGTGGAACGTGTATCGCCTGGCCACCGTAACGATTCCAACCAATCGTCCTCTGCAGCGGTATTGGGCTGGAGAGAGGCTGTTTGCGACGGCGGATGAGAAGTGGAACGCAGCAGTGGAACGGATCGCGGAACTCCATCAGCGCGGACGACCGGTCCTGGTGGGGACGAGGTCAGTCACGGCCTCCGAGCTCCTGAGCGAGAAACTCACTGCGGTAGGCATCCCGCACGTCATCCTCAATGCCAGGCAGGACAAGGAGGAGGCCGACATCGTATCCAAGGCCGGTCAGCCAGGGCGTGTCACCGTGGCAACGAACATGGCCGGCCGTGGAACGGATATCAAGTTGCTGGCGTCGGTGGCACAGGCGAGGGGGCTGCATGTGTTGGCAACAGAACGGCATGAGGCGGGGCGTATTGATCGGCAGCTCTATGGCCGCAGCGGCCGCCAGGGGGATCCGGGCAGTTTTGAGACGGTCGCATCTTTGGAGGATGAGCTGATGACGACGTCGCGACGTCTGATCTGG
>JANNIV010000107.1:0-2391 GCA_031405355.1 Nitrospira sp. | reverse complement strand
GGTGATCACAGCTCATGAAGGCCTCTAGGATGCTCAAACTGGTCGTCCAGCAAGGCCGCAGGCGAGACAAATACCGGAGGTGTACCCTCAGGGGTACATTGAGGATTTTGTTGAGCCGAGAACGATGTTGGCGGCCAGTTTCAGCATCCGGCTAAACCATGCGCTGCGCCATCGTCCATTACCACGAACTCGCCCTCAAAGGCCGCAACCGGGAATATTTCGAGGAGCGGCTCGTGCGCAATATCCAATGGACACTGAAAGACCTCGGCGTCAGACGCGTCGAGAATCTTCGCAGCCGGATTCGCGTAATCTTGCCTGACACAGTTCCAGACCAGACCATCAAAGAACGGCTCACACGAGTCTTCGGGATCGCCAACTTTTCGCTGGCCCATGGGTTGCCACTCGACCTGGCCAATCCAGATATTGGAGCGCTCAGCAAAGCGGTCATCTCATCGCTCCAATCGGAGTCTTTTTCTACCTTTCGCGTCTCGGCGAAACGGGCCGACAAACGATTGACGCTGACCTCCATGGAGGTCGCGCGAGACGTCGGCGCTGCCATCTGCGAAGGAATCGGTAAAAAGGTCAGCCTGAAAGATCCCGACCTTACGATTTACCTCGAACTGCTTTCCAAGGAGGTCTACTACGCGACAAAAAAGATTCAGGGTCCGGGCGGCATGCCGGTGGGTGTCAGCGGAAAAGTCGCCTGCCTGATCTCCGGAGGGATCGATTCGCCAGTTGCAGCCTATCGCATGATGAAGCGTGGATGCCGGGCTCTCTTCGTCCACTTCTCGGGCCGACCACTCGTCAGCCGCGCCTCGGAAGAAAAAGTCCGCGAACTCGTGCAGCTCCTCACGATCCATCAATATAGGTCGATGCTCTACGTTATCCCGTTCGGGGAGATTCAGCAGGACATTGTGGCGAACGCACCAGCCCCATTTCGCGTGGTGCTCTACCGGCGCGTCATGATCCGCATTGCGCAGGAGCTAGCTAAGCGCGAGCACTGTTGGGGGCTCGTCACCGGCGACAGCTTAGGGCAAGTGGCTTCGCAAACACCTGAGAACTTGACGGTCATCGAGGAGGCGGCAGAGTTGCCGCTCCTGCGTCCGCTCATCGGCATGGACAAGGTGGAAATCACCGACCAGGCTCAGCAGATCGGCAGCTTCGCCATATCGATTGAGCCAGATCAAGACTGCTGCTCACTCTTCACCCCACCGCACCCCAGCACGAGAACCAGACTCGAGGACATTCAGAAGGTCGAACGGATGTTCGATGTGAGCACGCTGGTGAAGCAGGGGATTGAGAAGGCGGAGCTGTCAGAATTCACGTTCCCTGAGTAGCAAGATCAGGTCTTCGCTCAACCTTGACCTCGACCTCAACCTGTTTTACTCATTTCCCCGACTGCAGCTCCTGCTGTATTTGCAGCGCTTTTTCTCTTACGATTCGAAAATGCGTTTCCAGATCTCGCCGCATCGCTGCGGCGACAATCCAATCCGGCACCATCATGTCAATCTCGACAACCAGTTCGAATTCGGCCCTCGTATGAGCCCCACCATCAATGGGAATAAGTTTCCAGAACCGTCGGTACTGCTTAAAGTCGCCCCCCTTCAATTCCGTCAGCAACCCTCCAGTCGGTAATGCCCTCGTCTCACTCAGAAGGCGTCGCTCTCCTGGAAGCAAAGCATGGTCGATCCGAATATCCGTAAACACCTTTCCCTCTTGCTCCCGTATCTCCGCCATCCGCATCCGCACATCAAAAAGCTCCGGCCAATGGGCATAGTCGGTCAATAATTGGCGAATGATTACCGGTTCCACCGGGAAGAGAATCGTAGCCGTCGCCTTCACGCCGCCGGTGGATTCCGTGCGAACATCCAGCAGGACCGGCTCTGACGCACGGCTCAACCCGGACCAGCCGAGCACTAGACAGCCCACGACAATCATTACACGCCACAACATGCTGCAAGTATATAGACCCGTTGAGAACCAGGCGAGGACAAACAACGAACCGTGAGACGTGAATCGTCAAAGGTAAAACGTTTCGGATGAAATGCACTCGGCAATCCTACATTTTACGTTTCACAATTCACGATTCACCTTTCACGGTTCTTGAGAGCATCCTGCTAATGCGTCGGACTCTGATTGACGCCTACAAACAGCGCTGTGCTAGGATGCCGCGTGATCACACGCTGGCCCTTTCTCTTACTCATGTTCATCGGCCTGTGGAGCCTTTCAGCCGCAGCTCACGCGCAGCCTATGGACGATTCACATGCCACAACAGAACAGTCTTGTAGTTTCGGCATGGCGAAGGGAGAGGCCTCGCAGAGCTGTCACGTCCCCTTCCCCTCAGGCTGCCTCGTAGCTAATGCCCCTGGAACCGACAAACCATGGACGACC
>JANNIV010000106.1:0-5989 GCA_031405355.1 Nitrospira sp. | reverse complement strand
CCAGCGGTTCCACTTGAGCTGAGGCACGCTCTTCTTCAGCGAGTCGACGTTCTGCCAGCGGATCGTCTCGAGGATGTCGACCCTTCGATCGGCACGATACTGATGGTGGGGTTCTCCGCCACGCTGCCGCCGAAGATCGGCATGAGCGCCCTGCCGGCCTCTCCCGTGAATGCCGGAGTGGCGCCGGCGCTGACGCGGAAATCGAACGTCGCAGCGATATTCGAGACGCCGGTGAAGTGAATCGGTTGATGCTGATGGGCGCGGGCGATGTTGATGAGCAGTTGTTTGGAGATGGCATCCGTGACCGCCTCATCATAGGCCGTCACGGCGCGAGTCAGCGTGATGGGTGAGAGGCAGCCGGTCACGGCCAGGCTGCAGAAGACTCCGGCCAGGGTGAATCGCGCGGAGAATTTTACACGCTGCCCCATCGTCATGTGAACAACCTTCGAGTGAGCCCGACAATCCTTCAGCAGGTTTGTAGCACAACTGGCACGGGATGCCTAGCGGATCGCACGTGTTTCGTGGAGAAAAACGAAAGGGGGCGAGAGTCTGTGCTGAAGTACGCATCGTTCGCATCAGAGATGAAAAAGGTGTCGGAATGTTTTTCGCCTTCCGCGGTGCATCAGGTTGTCATTGATCGGGTAGGGGCTGATTGGTGAATAGGGGAAGTACGGAAGTGTGACCAACGCAACGTGGCCGGGAGTCTTTTCTCGCCCATTCAGGGCAATGAAGATTCCCGACCCCTTCGATTACCGCAGTTAGTTCAGCGGTGGAACCACTCCGGCAAAAGTTAGCATGTCGGTGATGCGGAAATCGCCTGGCGTCGCAGACGGCAGCACCGGTGTCCATTTCGGCTGTGCGGCCAGATAGGAAGTCTCATCGGCCTTCAGTAGGCCGATAAACACCTCACCGACGATGCGGCCTCCCACCGGTCCTAAACGGAGACCATTCTCCATGAGTTCCGCCTCCTTCAAAATGTAATACCAGAGCGGTGTACTCTTCTCCATGCCGAAAGGCGTAAGGGCCTCTAGTTGTGTCGGCGTCAACGCCGGAAGGTTCATTCTGCGCGCTATTGCCTGGCCGGATGGTATCCCGACATTGACGTGCCGCATCAGATTGCGCGAGGCCAACGACTGTACCCCATCGGCTGGCAGACCCGGAGCAGGTCCCCGCGAGCCTGGAAGCAGCATCACCACGCTGGAAAGTTTACCGTCAATCTTTTTGTTGGGCCTGAAATTGCCATCGCCGAAATCGAAGAATGTTTGCCAGTCGACAAACCGACGCGGTGCGCGCTTCCCGCCACGCAGATCGATCGGATCCGGGTCGTTGGGGTCCTGGGCATCGTCGAAGAGAAAGGCGAAGAACGGCGCTGGCGGCGTGACGGTTGGGCCAAAGTTGAGGCGATAGCTCGGGCGAATTTGCGAATGGCCGAAGCGATAGGCTGACACTGAGAATTCGATGGGAATAGAAGGATTTCTTTTGTCCACCTCATAGAAGCGGAGTCCCTTTCGGAGGATGTCATCGACGCGCTCTTGCCCTATTGTCAGCGGCAGAAATTCGTGCAGGATAATCCACTGATAGTGCCAGCGGACCTGACGTTGGGCCAGCTTGAAGATCTGGTTAGCCGATTGATCAGCAAGCGTGGGATCCTTGCGCAAGTGGTCGATCACCGCGTTATGAAAACGCAGCATTGCCATGTGGAACTGAGCAAGGATCACGTGTTCGTCGTTCCGGCTATCTCCGAGGATGGCGGTATTATTGCTGGGATCACGCGGTAGGTCGAAACGGACCGCGCCGTTGCGGGAGACCTTCTCTGAGCCTGGAATCGGTTCCACGCGCAGCTTGATGTCCCCGGAGCTCACATCGTACAACTCCTGGGATGCTTCTGGCCCACTACCATACACACTGTCCAGGTCAAACGCCGCGGTACGAAAGTTCGTCGTTTTTTTGGGGTTGCTCCGTTCGAGCAACGGGGATCTCGGATCGAGCGTCACATCGTGGTCCAGAAACTGGCCGAAGAATGTCACGCCGGCTGTCATATTAGGATTGTCGGGATTGTTCGGACTAAACTCCCCTGGATTTAAGATTGACTGAATGGGATCGCTGAGGATATCCAACGCGTCGATGAGGCCCCCTTTCTCGCCCATCTTCTTGGCCTGATCCCGTGCGGCGTCGGTCGGCGGGGCGAAGGGCGGCAACTCAGGAAACATGCGTGTAAAGGAACTTTCCGGAGAGTGAGGCCTGTCCTTCATGCCGGGAAGGTGCAGATTGTTTCTACCAGTAGTCTGCGCCACAGCGACACCGAACAGCGCTGTAGAACACAGCACTCCTGCTAGGCCGGCCGACAGGAATTTCTTGCGACGTTGAGACATGGTGTCCTCCTCATAGCGTTACAGGGCTCTGATATCCGGGATTCAACTTTTGCTTCCCGGTGTGAACGAGATGCGAGCCAGGCCTCCGCAAGAACTGAACCATGAGATGCGCATAGTCCATCGCGTCCTTATTCAGGCGAAAAGAAAGAGAAGCGCTTCTGTGTAGGATGTTCTCGAAAGAGGACAGTATGCGAAAGACTACAGTATGCGAAAGAGTCCATCGGTTCTATTAAACATACAGCGCGGCCCCTCACAGCAGCGTAGTCGAGCGAGATGGGCCAGGGTTGATTTGGTTCATCTGGTCTATTTGGTCTGTCCGGTTCAACCAACCAAACCAATAAAACAAGACAGACTAGACAGACCGAACAGACTATTTGAACAAGACAGGGGAAAAGACGACTCTGATTGCATTGCAGCAGTGGTCTCTAGATAATGCGCGAAAGGTTCTGAACCCAGCATCATTTTCAGACGACAAAGGGTATTGAATGTCTCCCATTTCTTTGGCATTGCTCATCTTCGGTGTGTGCTATCTGGTCATCATCACCGAGCGGATCCACAAGACGATTGTGGCGCTGTTCGGAGCGGCGGTCATGATCGGGTTCGGTGTGTTGTCGCAAGACGAGGCGTTCTATTCCCACGAGTTCGGCGTCGACTACAACGTTGTGTTTCTGCTGATCGGGATGATGGTGATCATTAACATCGTCCGGGAGACCGGTCTCTTCGAGGTTTTGGCCATCTGGGCGGCGCAGCGGTCCGACGCGAAACCGTTTCGTCTGCTGGTGTTGCTGGCACTGTTGACGGCCGTGCTCTCGGCCATGCTCGATAACGTCACCACGGTGCTGCTCATGGCGCCCGTTACGTTGGCAATTACCAAGCGATTGGAACTTAATCCCGTTATATTTCTGGTGACAGAGGCGCTGGCATCGAATATTGGTGGGACTGCGACGCTGGTCGGCGATCCCCCCAATATCATGATCGCCAGCAAGGCTGAATTGAGCTATCTCGATTTTCTCGTGGTCTTGGGCCCAATCGCTGTGCTGATCATGGCCGTGTTCTTGGCTGTGCTGTGGCTGGTCTTTGGGCGAACAATGACTGTGGCTCCGCATCTCCGAACGGCGGTTTTGGCATTGAGTTCAGGGGAGGCCGTTTTAGATCGGCCGTTCTTGCACCGCTGTCTCTGGCTGCTCGGAATCGTCAATGTAGGGTTCTGCGTGCATTCCCTCATTCATCTTGAGCCGGCCACGATTGCCCTCCTTGGCGCGAGCATGTTCATGCTGATCGGTCATGCGAGACGGACGCGGGGGAGTGCAGTGGAGTTGTCGGCGCTCACCGATGTCGAATGGAAAACCATCTTCTTTTTTATCGGCTTATTTATATTGGTCGGGGGATTGGTGAAGGTCGGTGTGATTCGCTACTTGGCAGATCAGTTGGTATCGGTGACGCAGGGGAATCTTGCGGGATCTACAATGGCGGTGCTCTGGGGTTCGGCAATTCTATCAGCCGCAGTCGATAACATTCCCTACGTCGCGGCCATGAATCCGTTGATTGTGGACCTCGCCCGGTCTCTGCACCCTGAGATTTCAGATTATTCCGTCTTAGTGCATCAGCCGGACATTATTCCGCTGTGGTGGGCGTTGGCGCTCGGAGCTTGTCTCGGGGGGAATGGCACGATCATCGGGGCGAGCGCGAACGTCGTGATTGTGGATATTGCGCGCAAAGCCGGCTATCCCATTTCATTCTGGCAGTTTTTCAAGCTTGGGTTCCCCGTGATGTTGGGGTCGGTATTGATGAGTGCTGTATATCTCTGGCTCCTCTTTCTCCGCTGACTTAGGAGCCGATCCGACATAGACCTTTCTACTGCGGCGAACGATCTGCAACCATCTGCGTCGTTCTCGGCCCGAAAGAATTCTCAACGTATTCCAGCGAATACGCCTCCGGTTTTTCCAGGCCTGCGGCCTCGCATCTGGCCGCACCTCCTTCGCCTCGTCACGAAGGCACTGTCGGACAGGCTCCTAGCAAGATGGAGTCGCCATGGCCACGATGAAAGCCCTAGTCTGTCGCGAGTGCGGAAAAGAATATCCGACAAAGGCGATCCATGTCTGCGAGATGTGCTTTGGCCCCCTCGAAGTGAAATACAACTACGAGGAGATCAAGAAGAACATTTCCCGCAAGAAGATCCAGGACGGGCCACACAGTATCTGGCGCTACGCCGAACTCCTGCCGGTGGAAGGTCCTGTCTTTCTCGGCCCGCATGCCGGAATGACCCCGCTGGTGCGCGCTAAGAATCTCGGCGCCTTCCTTGGATTGGACGAGCTCTATATCAAGAACGATACGGTAAATCATCCCACGCTCTCGTTCAAAGATCGGGTCGTGGCCGTGGCCATCACCAGGGCTCGCGAATTGGGATTTGAAACTATTGCCTGCGCTTCGACCGGCAATCTGGCCAATTCCGTCGCCGCCCATGCGGCTGCTGCTGGGATGCGCGCCTACGTCTTCATTCCCGGCGATTTAGAAGCCGCCAAAGTCCTTGGGAATTTGATCTATAAGCCGAACGTGGTCGAAGTCGAAGGCAATTACGACGACGTGAACCGTCTCTGCAGCGAGATCGCAGGCGAACATGCCTGGGCTTTTGTGAATATCAACATTCGCCCATACTATGCGGAAGGTTCGAAGACGCTGGCGTTCGAAACCGTGGAGCAACTTGGCTGGCGCACGCCGGACCAAGTGGTTATCCCAATGGCATCCGGCTCGCTCCTCACCAAGATCTGGAAGGGCCTCCATGAAATGAAAAACTTGGGTCTCGTCGACGACGTGCGGACAAAGATCAATGGAGCGCAAGCCGAAGGCTGTTCCCCCATTTCCACAGCCTTCAAGTCAGGGCGGGACTTCTTCAAGCCGGTGAAGCCTAAGACAATTGCCAAGTCGCTGGCCATCGGTAATCCCGCCGACGGGTACTACGCCCTCAAAGCGACCGCCGAGAGCAAGGGCTCCATGGATATGGTCTCGGATGATGAAGTCGTGGAGGGGATTAAGTTATTGGCACAAACAGAGGGAATCTTTGCTGAAACAGCAGGCGGTGTGACGATCGGCGTCCTCCAGAAGCTGGTGAAACAAGGCACGATAAAAAAAGGCGATGTGACAGTCGCCTATATCACCGGCAATGGCCTGAAGACGCAGGAAGCTGTGATCGATGCGATTGGCAAGCCCCACCGCATTCAGCCGAGCCTTGTCAGCTTTGAACAAACCTTTAAGGTGGGAAAACACGGGAGTGGTGACGCATGATTAAGGTTCGCATTCCAACCCCACTCCGTCCTCTGACGAAGGGACAGGGAGAGGTCGATGCACAGGCCAGCACGATCGTCGAGATGATCGACACCTTGAACGCCTCCCATCCTGGGATTAAGGATCGCCTCTGCGACGACACGGGTGAGCTTCGCCGGTTCGTGAATATTTACGTCAACGAGGAAGATATTCGCTTCCTCAAGGGCAAAGAGACCTCGCTCAAAGACGGCGACGAAGTCTCGATCGTGCCCGCCATTGCCGGAGGCACATTATGCCGAACATGAAAGTTCACATTCGGTTCCCGGAAGACAAGATCAAAGAACCGGTCATCTATC
>JANNIV010000105.1:0-12282 GCA_031405355.1 Nitrospira sp. | reverse complement strand
CAGAATTTTATCTGGCTGCGTGCCTGCAGGAATCTTGATGATGGTGTTGCCTTTCAGCGTGGGGACTTCGATCTTGCCTCCGAGTACGGCTGTGACAAAACTAATCGGGACGTCACACAGGATATCGTGCCCTTGGCGCTGGAAAATCGGGTGCGGCTTGACGGTAATCGCCACATATAGATCGCCTGGCGGGCCTGCGTTGACTCCGTGCTCCCCTTCGTTCGAGAGGCGCAGGCGCATGCCTGACTCGATGCCGGCCGGAATGTGTACGGCGATGGTCCGCTCTCGATAGGTGCGTTGACGGCCCTGGCAGGCAGGACAGGGTTCTGTGACGATTCGTCCCGTCCCCTCGCATTGGCCGCAGGGACGGGAGATGCTGAAGAACCCTTGCTGGAACCGCATCTGCCCGGCCCCTTTGCAACTGGGGCACGTCTTGACCGATGCCGCGCTCTTGGCGCCGGTCCCTTTGCAGTCGGTGCACACTTCCCATCGCGGGATTTTAAGGTTGGCCTCTTTCCCGTAGACGGCTTCTTCGAAGGTCAGTTCCAGATTGTATTGGAGGTCGTTGCCGCGCTCCGCCCGATTGCCGCCTCGCTGGCCCCCGAAAAAATCCTCGAAGATGTCGTTGAAGGCGTCGCCGAAGCCGCTTCCGCCGAATCCGAAGCCATCAGGACCGCCACCCTGCTGAGCCCCGGCATGGCCGAACATGTCGTAGCGCTTGCGTTTGTCCTGGTCGCTCAGCGTCTCGTAGGCTTCATTGACTTCTTTGAACTTTTCTTCTGACGCTTTCTTCTGGGCCTCTCCGGTCTGGAGATCGGGATGGTGCTGGCGGGCCATCTTCCGATAGGCCTTCTTGAGCTCGTCGTCGGACGCGGTGCGTTCGACACCTAAGGTTTCGTAGTAGTTGGGCTTGGACACGGGGGCCGTCTCTCAGGGTGAAAGAGCAGCAAGACCGAGCCCCCTGTATCGGTGAAGCTCGGTCTTACTGAGGGTATTCTAACTTATTTCTTGTCTTTGTCCACTTCTTCGAACTCTGCGTCCACGACCTTTTCATCCGTCTTGGTCTCGCCGGTGCCGGTTCCGCCTTCGGCGCTGGCGCCGCTGCCGGCTGCAGCCGATGCCGAAGCTTTCTTGTACATTTCTTCCGCCAACTTGTGGGAGGCAGTCGTCAATGTTTGCGTGGCGGATTCGATGGCGTCGGGGTCTGTGCCCTCCATCGCTTTCTTCAGCGCGGCTACGGCTTCCTCGATCTTAGTCTTGTCTTCTGCGGCGATCTTGTCGCCATGCTCGCTCAGGTTCTTTTCCGTCTGGTAGATCAGGGTGTCGGCCTGGTTTTTGGCTTCGGCAGTCTTCCGACGCTTCTTATCCTCGTCGGTATGGGCCTGCGCATCCTTCACCAGCTTTTCGACTTCTTCCTTGCTCAAGCCGCTGGAGGCCGTAATCTTGATGGACTGTTCTTTCTGCGTGGCCAAGTCTTTGGCCGAGACATGGACGATGCCGTTGGCGTCGATGTCGAAGGTCACTTCAACTTGCGGCATCCCACGAGGCGCGGAAGGAATGCCGACCAAGTCGAACTGGCCGAGGAGCTTGTTGTCGTTCGCCATCTCGCGTTCGCCTTGGAACACTCGAATGGTGACCGCCGTTTGATTGTCGGCAGCCGTCGAGAAGACCTGGCTCTTTTTCGTCGGGACAGTCGTATTGCGCTCGATCAACTTGGTGAAGACACCGCCAAGGGTTTCGATACCCAGCGACAGCGGCGTGACGTCGAGAAGCAGGACGTCCTTCACTTCGCCCTTGAGTACACCGCCTTGAATGCCGGCGCCGATCGCCACCACTTCGTCAGGGTTCACACCCCGATGCGGTTCTTTTCCGAAGAATTCTTTCACGGCCTGAATGACTTTCGGCATGCGGGTCATGCCGCCGACGAGGACGATTTCATGGATGTCACGCGCGGAGACGCCTGCATCGGACAGGGCCTTCTTACAGGGCTCGATCGATCGTTGAATCAGGTCATCGACCAGCTGTTCAAGTTTCGCGCGGGTCAGTTTCACGACCAGGTGTTTCGGTCCGTTGGCGTCCGCAGTGACGAAGGGCAGATTGATTTCGGTTTCCTGAGACGATGAGAGTTCGATCTTGGCACGCTCCGCCGCCTCTTTCAGGCGTTGGAGAGCCATCCGGTCTTTTCGAAGATCGATGCCTTGGTCCTTTTTGAACTCGTCGACCAACCAGTCCATGACGCGCTGGTCGAAGTCGTCGCCGCCGAGGTAGGTGTCGCCGTTGGTCGACTTGACCTCGAACACGCCATCACCGATCTCAAGGATGGAGACGTCGAACGTACCGCCGCCCAAATCGTAGACGGCAACCCGCTCGTCTTTTTTCTTGTCCAAACCGTAGGCGAGGGCGGCAGCGGTCGGCTCGTTGATGATCCGGAGTACGTTCAATCCGGCGATCTGGCCCGCATCCTTGGTGGCCTGGCGCTGGCTGTCGTCGAAGTAGGCCGGGACGGTGACGACCGCTTCGGTGACTTTTTCGCCGAGATAGTCCTCCGCAGTCTGCCGCATCTTTTGCAGAATCATGGCGGAGATTTCAGGCGGGCTGTAGCGCTTACCGCGCAATTCGACGTGGGCGTCGCCGTTGTCCCCCTCGGAGATCTTATAGGGCAGCCGCTTGGCAGCGTCGGTGACTTGCTGACTGCGAAATTTGCGGCCCATCAGGCGCTTGACGGAGAAAATCGTATTTTCAGGATTTGTAATCGCCTGGCGTTTGGCAATCTGCCCGACGAGGCGCTCACCCTTCTCTGTGATGGCGACGACTGACGGTGTGGTGCGGGCTCCCTCTGCGTTGGCGATCACGATTGGTTCGCCACCACTCATGATGGAAACGCAGGAGTTCGTGGTTCCAAGGTCGATGCCGATCACTTTGCCCATGTGTCTACTCCTTCCTCACTAGGTCTGGCTTTGATAAAAATTACGATGAACGAATCGTACTGTCTGTTCCTGGCGCGCTATTCTCTGTCTGTCCGGTGGACACGCTCACCATGGCCGCTCTCAAGATACGATCATGCAAGAGATAGCCTCGCTGAAGCTCGTCCAGCACATGCTGCGCTGGAACTTTCTCCGACGCGATGGATACGACCGCCTGATGCGTGGCGGGATCGAACGGCTGACCGATC
The DNA here is from genome assembly GCA_031405355.1 of Nitrospira sp. Lineage (GTDB taxonomy): Bacteria > Nitrospirota > Nitrospiria > Nitrospirales > Nitrospiraceae > Palsa-1315. Next base: position 9,110 of record JANNIV010000105.1, on the reverse strand, counting down.
GTTTGGACGGGTGTGACATGAAACCGCGTCAGGGCGCCCGTCAATTGCTTGAGGGTGAGATCTACGCCCTGGATGAGAGCCTCGTTATGCCCACCCTCGCGCGAGGCCTTGATGGCCCGTTCGAGATTATCGACAACCGGTAAAAGCTCTTTGAGCAGCGACTCATTGCCGAATCGGATCTGGTCTCGCTGGTCGCGCTGGATCAATCGTTTATAGTTATCGAACTCAGCGGCAAGCCTGAGATATTTGTCGTTCAAGCTCTTTGCCTCTTCAGCCTTTGCTGTTAGCGCTAGCTGAAGCTCTTCGATCACGCCTGTGTCCTCTGTGGGGGTGTAATCGTCGGAAGATGGAGTATCCAAGTTCCTGATTGTATTCGTGTTCTTGTGTTCTTCAGGCATCCAAGACTCCTCTGTCCGTCAGGAGATAGCCACAGGGCCAATAAAGTCAACCGGCCCAGAAAAATTAATTACTTGTACGGGGAATAGGAGCTGATAGTGAATGGCTTATAGCGTATAGCGGGAGAGAAGAGCGCATGGCTTGGGTACAGCACGGTTTGTCGGGAAAAGGCGTCCCGACGCAAAGAGCATATGGCATTTAGCAGAGGACGGAGAACCTATGGCTTATGGCGCGAGATTCGGTCGTTCTGATTTTGTGCAATAGGCCATCAGCTATCAGCTCTTCAAAACTGTTCTCTCCTGCTATAAGCCATTAGCCATACGCTCTTATCCCCAACGAGATACGTTTCACGCCTAACGTTTCACGGTTCATTGGGCTCGTCGGTAGAGAAGCGCAAGACCTTCTAACGTCAGGAGCGGTTCAATTTTTTGGATGGATGTGGTTTCTGCTGCCAGGATGGAACTGAGTCCTCCGGTACCGATGACATAGACGGATCGTCCAAGTTCCTGCTCCATTCGCCTGACGACGGTATCGACCAATCCTGCATATCCAAATAACAGGCCGGATTGAATACTGCCGGCCGTGTCGGTACCGATCACCGTTTTCGGACGGATAAATTCGACCTTGGCCAGTTTGGCGGCTCGTGCAAACAGGGCTTCTGCCGAGATTCCGAGGCCGGGAGCGATGACGCCTCCGAGGTAGTCACCGGCTGCTGTGATGGCGCAAAAGGTCGTGGCGGTGCCGAAATCGACGACGATGAGATCTCGTCGATACTTATGATAGGCGGCTGCGGCGTTCACCAGCCGGTCGCTGCCGATTTCTTTTGGGTTGTCGTAACGGAGTCGAAGTCCCGTGTCCGTATCCGAGGTGACAATCATCGGATGCTGATGAAAATATTGTTCGAGCATATTTTCGATGGTTCCGGTCAGCACAGGCACGACGCTGGAGATGATGGCGCCGGAGAGACGTTGCGGGGAAATCCCTGCCGCTGCGAGGAGACTGGTAAAAAGAATGCCGTACTCGTCTGAGGTTTTTTTTGCGTCCGTGGCGATTCGCCAATGGGCCGCTAGGGTGCAGTCATCATAGATGCCCCAGACAATATTGGTGTTGCCGATATCGACGACGAGAAGCATGACGCCTATTGTACGTTTTGGTTGGGTGATTTGGCCAGCAGCCAATCTGGTTTATCTGGTTTGTTTTGTTTACCTGGTTGATTTGGTTCATCTGGTAAGTTTCGTTCAATCAAACAAACGAGACAAACCAAATAAACCAAATAACAGTCTTCTTCTGCTAGGTTCTGAGGTGGATGATGTCGGCGACACGCAAGTGGATGACCTCCGGCGATGCTGAGCCAGGCTGAGTCGTCTGTGGCCGCACGAACAAGGATCCATCCTGGCCGATTCCCTCGGCAAGCCCCACGACAATGTCTCCATTGCCCAATGTCGCTCGTACTGTGTGGCCGATGGTCGAGCACCGTTGGTAATAGGCCAATGCGAGCCGATTTGTTCCGTGAAGGGCCAATTCATCCAGGCACTGTTCGAGTTCGAGGAGCAGTTGCGCGAGCAGTCTGTTGCGATCGACGACGATCTTCCGTTCCTGCCATATCGACGTGGCTGAGTCACGAAGGTCAGTGGGCCAGTCATCATGGTCACCGTTGACGTTGATGCCGATCCCGATGATCTGGAAAGGGCTTGACCGCGTTCCTGTGCCGCTTTCACAGAGGATTCCGCCGACTTTCCGTTCCGAGATCAGGAGATCGTTGGGCCATTTCACGGTGACATGGATGGATGAGACCTGTTCGATTGCTTCGGCTGCGGCCAGCGCTGTGACCAGTGGCAACCAGGAGAGCCATTCTGTGAGTCGTTCCGGTGGGCGTGCTGTTCTAAGAATGACGGAACAGTAGAGGTTGGTGTCAGACGGGGAAAACCAGGTTCTTGAGAGCCGTCCGCGTCCGGCAGACTGGCTATCAGCGACGATGACCGTGCCATGTTCCACTTCTGCCTGTGCGAGCTGAGTGGCCTCCCGGTTCGTTGAAGGAAGACTGTCGAACAGCTCGATCCGCTGCCCCAGCCACGTGGTCGACAGGGTGCTGTGGATGGTGTTTCTGGTCAGTGGCGGCGAGGGTTGCACGAGATACCTAGCAGAACGCTGAAACAGTCCTCCAGCTTCGTTCTCGGCTCATCGAAATCCTCAACGTACCCCAGAGGGTACGCCTCCGGTTTCGACTCGCCTGCGGCCTTGCTGGACGAACTGTTTGAGCATTCTGTGGGAATGTTTTGTTGTTGGTTGTTGTAGGACATGTACGGATCCTCAAAGTTCTCGCGTGTCATAATAATTCCCTGCTACTTGGGAGGCTGGCGCAGTGGTTCGAGCACCAGGTTGATTGTCGCGGCTGGGGCTGAATGGGTGAGGGCTCCGATGGAGATGCGATCTGGGCCGGCCGCAGCCATCGCTCGCACGTTCTTCAGGGTGATGCCTCCCGAGACTTCCACCAGCGCGCGGCTACCGATGAGTTTCACCGCTTGCTTGACTCTGGCGGGAGTCATATTGTCCAGGAGAATGATGTCGACTTTGCCATGCAGTGCGTCGTGAACTTCCGATAACGATTCCACTTCGACAATCACAGGTTTGTCTTTAGACGTTATTGTTTGCACCATCCGGCAAGCTGTCAGGACAGCCGGTTTCTTATTTTTTATCAAGGCCAGATGATTGTCCTTGATTAAGATGCCATCGCCGAGCGACATACGGTGGTTCGTTCCTCCGCCGAGCGACACAGCCCACTTCTGAAGAGATCTCCAGCCTGGGAGAGTCTTTCTTGTATCCATAATGTGGACTGGATAGCCATGGACGGCATGGCAGAAGTGACTGGTCAAGGTGGAGATTCCAGAGAGATGTTGGAGGAAGTTCAGGGCGACTCGCTCTGCCATTAAGATGGATCGACCATCACCTTCGATCTGCAATAGCACATCTCCGGCTTTGGCATGTGATCCATCTCGTCGGGATGGAGTCAGCTTGAGAGAGGCATCGACTGCAATGAATGTTTGAATGGCCGCTGCCATCCCTGCAACGACGAGGGGTTGTTGGGCGATGATCTTGGCGCGGGCAGGGGTCGGTTCGGGAAAGAGCGCTGTTGTCGTGATGTCGCCTTGGCCGAGGTCTTCTTCGAGTCCCTTCCGAACCGCACGCCGGATGTCGACCGCTGGCAGCGCTATCATCTTTAGATCCCCAGCATTGCGCGCAGTTGCTGCTCGCTGCTGGTCAACATGGCGCGGTCACGTGAGAGTGCGCGTAAGCGGTCACGATGGTCGGTGATCACTTCCGGCGGAGCTTTTGAGACAAAGTCCGCACTGTTCAGTTTGCCGTCGAGCCGCTGGGATTCCTTGTCAGTTTCTTCAATCTGTTTTTCGAGGCGGTCAAGCGCTTTCTTGAGATCCACGTCACCCTCGACGGATACGCCCATTGTGATGCCGCCTGTGATGAGGCGGAGTACATTCGATGTCGGCCACTGGGAGAGAGGGACGGGTGAGATCCGTCCTCGCCCGAGATGTGCGAGGTTCTGTTTAAGTGTAACGAGTGTTGCGCTTGCTGCCGGCTCCTCATGGGTTACAAAGACACGTACATCCAGTCCCGGTGGATAGTTGAGGAGCACGCGAGCGGTCCTGATCAGACCGATGCTCTGTTCAAAAAGGCGAAAGGTTTCTTCTGCCGAGGGCTCGTGCCAGTGCGTTTGAGAGACTGGATAGGATTGGGTGACAATGGTCTCGCCCTCGTGGGGTAAGGTCTGCCAGATTTCTTCGGAAATAAAGGGCATGAACGGATGAAGCAGCCGCAAGAAAACTTCGAGCGTATCCTGAAGCGTTTGTCTGGTTGCAGAACCTTCAGGATGCAGAGGATCCTGGAGGACAGGTTTGATGAGTTCCAGGTACCAATCGCAGTACTCGTGCCAAAAAAATTGGTAGAGGGCATTGGTCGCTCGATCAAACCGATAGGCTTCCAGCTCCATCGTCACAATCCGGATGGTGTCGTTCAGCCTGCTTCGTATCCATAGGCCTGGAAAGGACCGATCGTCTGGAGGTTGCGATTTCTTTATGCCGGTAAGGTGCATGTGGGCGAAACGGGCGGCATTCCAGATCTTGTTCGCAAAATTTCTATAGCCCTCGATCCGCTCCTCCGCGAGTTTGATGTCGCGTCCCGGTGAGGCCATCGATGCGAGCGTGAAGCGGAGCGCATCGGTGCCGAACTGCTCCATGACATGCAGGGGATCGATGACGTTGCCTTTCGACTTGCTCATTTTCTGTCCTTCGGCATCGCGTACCAAGGCATGGATGTAGACGTCGCGGAAGGGGACATCGCCCATGAATTTCAGGCCCATCATGATCATGCGGGCGACCCAGAAGAAGAGAATGTCGAGCCCGGTAACGAGCGTCGAGGTCGGGTAGTAGGCCTTCAACTCAGGTGTTTGTTCAGGCCATCCCAGCGTGGAGAAGGGCCAGAGGGCGGAAGAGAACCAGGTATCGAGGACGTCGGGATCGCGAAGAAAATTTCCTTCCCCACAGGTAGAGCATTTCGTAGGAGCATATCTGGCAATGATGGGCTGGGCATTCTTCGTGATGACTAGTGGGCGCTGTTTCGTTACCTTATCGCCTTGGACTTCTGTGGAGTTGGGCTCGAAAATAAAGTTGGCGTTGCATTTTCTACAGTACCACGCTGGAATTTGGTGCCCCCACCAAATTTGTCGTGAGATACACCAGTCTTTGATGTCCCGCATCCAGCCGAGATAATTGTTGGTCCAGCCTTCCGGGATGATGCGAATCTTTCCGGTTTCAACGGCTTCGATCGCCGGTGTGGCTAACGGCTTGATCTTCACGAACCACTGTGGCGACAAATACGGCTCGACTACGGTCTTGCAGCGATAACATTTTCCGAGCGCCATCTTGTGGTCTTCGACTTTCTCAAGCGCACCTCGCTTTGTCAGCGCCTCTACCACAATCGAGCGTGCCTTCTGAACAGGCTTTATGGTGAGGCTCTGGAGCACGGAATCTTCTACCTTCGCCTCATGCAGACCTGCAGGGTCCATCTTTGCTTCCTGGTCAAATAGAGAGATCCTGGAAAGCTTGTGCCGCTCGCCGGCCTCAAAGTCGTTGAAGTCGTGCGCGGGGGTAATCTTCACGGCGCCGGTGCCGAACGTGAGGTCCACCAAAATTGAATCGCCCACGATCGGTATCTCTCGCGTGGTCAGCGGCAAGCGAACTTTTTTGCCGATGAGATGGCGATAACGCGGGTCGTCGGGATGGACCGCCACTGCCGTATCGCCCAGCATCGTTTCTGGTCTGGTTGTCGCGACGGTCAGGGTAGTGTGGGGATCGTCCGCAAGAGGGTAGCGGATATGGTAGAGCTTCCCTTTCACGTCTTCGTGTTCAACTTCGATGTCCGATAGAGCCGTCAGGCAGCGTGGGCACCAGTTGATCAGCCGCTCCCCTCGATAAATCAGCCCGTCTTCATAGAGACGCACGAAGACTTCGAGTACGGCTTTCGATAGTCCCTCATCCATTGTAAATCGCAGGCGATCCCAGTCGCAGGATTCTCCCAGTTGCTTCTGTTGACTGATGATCGTATTCCCGGAGGTGGCCTTCCATTCCCAGACGCGCTTAATGAAGCCATCGCGTCCCAGAGACTCCCGAGAAGCGCCTTCGGCCATGAGCTGCTTTTCCACGACGTTTTGCGTGGCAATCCCGGCGTGATCGGTGCCGGGCAACCAGAGCACATTGCGGCCCTGCATGCGCCGCCAGCGTATGAGAATGTCTTGTAGCGAATGATTCAGCGCGTGGCCGACATGGAGTGAGCCGGTGACATTGGGTGGGGGAATCACGATGGAGTATGGTTGCCCTGGATGGGCCGGCGAGGCGTGAAAGTAGCCTTGCTTGGTCCAGACTTCATACCAACGTGCTTCGACCGCTTTAGGATCGTAGGTTTTGTCGAGTAGGGGGGTGCTCATCTGGTTCATCTGGTCTATCTGGTTTGTTTTGTTTATCTGGTTGATTTAGTTCATCGAGTCGGTCTTGTTTAACCAAACAAACCAGATCAACCAAATAACGATCTTCTTCTGCTTGAAACGCGGGGCATCTTAGCATGCGGGTGCCGGCCTCTCAAGGCGATGTGGGCACATAGATAGCTTGAGGGGTGTAGAGCCTTGTGCTATACAGACTCACACAAGGCGAGGGCGAAGGGTTCGTTCCGCTTCCACTTTTTACAATTGGGAGAGACTATGGCCACAGGCCGTGAAAAAGATCGCAAGACGAGAAAGAAGCATCGGAAGAATGTCGCACGGGTGAAGGCGCTGGTAACAGCCAGACGGAGCAAGAGTAAGAAGAGCAAGAAGGGGTAAGTCGGGGCGCAGGGACTGGCTCCGCCGACTGCGGCAGTGCCTGTCCCGCCGTACCTCGGTCTACGCAGCTTTCGTGAGGCGTGTGATTTCTGCTTTGATCTGCTCTTCGGCCAGATTCGGTACAAGGCGCGAAACAGCCTGTTTGACCTCTTCTCGGGCCGTCGCCTGAACGAGCGCTTCGGTCATTTCTGCAGCTTGTTTGGCGGCAGCCTGTTGGATTTCTTCCTTGATGAGTCCTTCAAGCGAATCGAGTTGTTCCCGAACCATGTCAGACAGAGCGGTGCGAACGGCATTGAGTTCTTCGCGGACGAATTGATCGATACGCTCCTTGATCAGGGGGCTCGCGGTTTCAGACACGCTCTGCCGAATGAGGGGTTCGAGGAGAGACATTTTCTGTGCGAGGAACTTCGGAAGTGCCGTCGCAAGCACCGGTTCAAGCGCTCGAGTCAGGTGTTCTTCCGAGAGGGATGCCCCTACGATTTTGGCCACGAGGGTTGCCAGCTCTTTCCCCACCATCTGGGGGAGCATGTCGGCAATCTTTTTTTCCGTTCGCTCCGACATAGAGTTAAGAAGTTGACCGAAGAGGCCCTTCATCGCTTCTTCCGGTTCGGCTGTCGGCGCCTGCGCGGTGGTAATCATGGAGGGGGTTTTTGGTTGAGGGTGGGGTGCGATCGCCCGTTCCTCTGTTTCCTCAGTCAGGCTGTCATCATCTTCGGAGTCCATACCGCTTGAGACCGGGGGCCAGGAGCGAGATTTCTTCTTTGCTCCATTTGTCTTGGATGCCTGCTGTGCTTCAAGATCCGTGATGAGATCGATGAGGTGTTCTGGCTGAAAAGGTTTGTTGAGAAAGGCCTTGACCCCCAGCGAACGCAAGTGGGTTTCATCCACGCGATCCGAAGAGCTGATCAGGGAGATAATATAGGTCTCTGCCAAGTTATCCAGCTTGTCGACTGCTTTGCAGAATCCCGAGAAGGTCATGTTCTCCAAATGATAGTCTGCAATGATGAAGTTTGGGTTTGTCCGGCGTGCCGCTTCCAAGGCTGCGGGGCCATCCTGGAATCCCGTGACCTCGCACCCGTGCGACTTTGAAATCTGCTCGACCAACCGGCGGACGGCGGGACTACTGTCAATGACAAAGATGCTTGAAGCCACCTAACCCTCCAATGTTATTGAACTATGTCGAAGCTAACAGTGAGGTATTTCTTTGTCAAGAAATCGGATGAATGGGCGCAGACTTTGACTTCGGATTTTTGAACTGCATACAATTTAGTCCCATTTAGTCCCAATAGGACTCATACAACCGATGAAGACTCCCATTCATGTCATCTTTTTCGATGCAGCCGAGACGTTGTTTCAAATCAACGGTTCGGTGGCGGACATCTACCTCACGCATGCGGTTCAGCACGGGTTTCGACAGACTCCCGGCTCGGCGGCATCGATTGCGCAAGCCTTTCAGCGGGCCTTTCACGACGCAGCGCCGCCGGTTTTTGCCGAAACAGATCCAGTCAAATTAAAGCAATGTGAACGGCTTTGGTGGTTCGACATCGTGCACAACGTGTTTTATCGCGTGGGGATGTTCGAGCGATTCGATGAATTCTTCGAGCAGGTCTTTCAAGTGTTTGAAGATCCTCGCTCCTGGGTATTGTTTCCTGAAACCCATTCCGTGCTGACCAGGCTTCGTGCGGAGGGGTTCGAGCTGGGGGTCGTGTCCAACTTCGATTCCCGGCTCTTTCCTGTGATGCGGGGACTCGGCATCGACCGGCTCTTCGATACCGTGACGATCGCAAGCCTTGCCAGGGCCGCTAAGCCTGCATCGAAGATTTTCGAGATCGCCCTTGAAAAGCACGCGATCGATCCGGATGAAGCGATCCACGTGGGCGACAGTGTCAGGGACGATATGGAGGGCGCTACCAAGGCAGGATTGACAGGTGTATTGCTGGATCGAACTGGGCGCCATCAGGCGTCGGGCGGGCATGTGATTCGGACGTTGGAGGAACTTCTTCCGCTAGTAGGATGCTAAAAGACCGTTGTTTCGTTTGTCTGGTTTGTTTAGTTTGGTTGGTGTTTTAGTTGAACGAAACTAACCAGATGAACCAAATAAACAAAACAAACCAGACAAACCAAGTTAAAGAAGTTGCGGAACCAGGTCTTTGGCTCGGCCCTGCAGTGAGAGGTCAACCAGGTCCGATTGCGGGGTGCTATCGAGATTGATCTCGATGACCAGCGCGCCGACCTCCTTCGCGACCGACGCAAATCCCGCTGCTGGGTAGACGACTCCCGAAGTGCCGATCACCAGGAGGAGGTCGCAGTTTCGTAGAGCCTGATCGCA
>JANNIV010000104.1:0-16752 GCA_031405355.1 Nitrospira sp. | reverse complement strand
ACCGCTATCTACCCAAAGGCGCCGAAGATACCTGTGCCATCGTGCTGGCCGCCTCCCGCGGAAAAGAACTGGGAGAACTCACCGAACAGTTACCTAAAACGATGGTCAATATCCAGGGCACACCAATCCTCTCCCACATCGTCGACGCCTACAATGCTGTCGGCATCAAGGATATCGTGGTGGTTCGGGGCTATAAGAAAGCAGCGGTCAATTTGCCCAACCTGACCTATGTCGATAACGACGACTTTGCAGACACAGGCGAACTAGATTCCCTCTTGAAGGCTCTTCGATCCAGGAAAGGGCCGGCACAGAGCACGGTCATTTCATACGGCGACGTGCTGTTCAACAAATACATCCCCCAATCTCTCTGTCAGGAAACCGACGACTGCGTGATTTTCGTCGACAGCAATTGGCAGGAGCAGAGCAGCTATGCCCGCCTTGGCGGCTTTACCGAGTGCACCATTCCCAATTCCAGAAGAGCCTTTAACGCCAAAATCTATCTCAAGCAATTGGGGGATACGCTCTCCAAAGAATCCATCCACGGAGTCTGGATGGGCTTCCTCAAAGTCTCACCCAGCGCCGCTACACTCATCACCAGCGTCATTGTGGAACTGCTGGCCAAGCCAGCCAACCGCAAAGCCGGCATCCCCCAACTGCTCCAAGAGCTGTTGAAACAGCAATATCCCATCCGAGTGCTCTATACGGCAGGCCACTGGCTCGACATCAATAGTATCGAGGATGTGGTGCAGGCAGGGAATTTCTAAACATGTTCTTCTGGTCTATTTGGTTGGTCTGGTTTGTTTGGTTGCGTTCAACAAGACAAATCCTCAAACCAGACAAACTCGCTCGTCGCGCATTTTTGCAATTGGATTGTCCTCAACATATTGCTGCCTTGTTATGATCCAGGGGTAGGCCGCAGCAGACTTTTAAGTTAGACGTCACATGAACAACCGACCAAATCCCTGTTACCTTTGTCCGATAGTACGGTTTGTATGCTTCTGGGGCGAGCTGCGTCCGTACGCACCATGGCGTCGCTTGGCCGTCCTTATCTCCGCTAGCATTTTCGCCTTCGGCATTCCGCCGCTCTTATGGTTTAGCGCCAACCATCCGAATGCGTGGGGACTGTGGCTATTAGCAGTGCCTCTGTTTGTATTCTCGGTCCTCGGTCTGCTAGCCGCCATTTGGGGCTGCAATTCATGCGTGATTCGGCTGTATGGTGATGAATAGCTGCGCGTTCGCGAGCGGCATTAGACAGAGCTGAAAGTCGTGATGAAGTTCCAAGCACAGCCGACTCCTTGAGGGTCAGGCATGACTATTGACTTATTGGAGCCGATCGCCCTGCTTGAAAAAATAACAGGCTCGGCAGGCTTTCACCAAAAGTAACTCTCCTCCTGTAACCCTTGATCCTCTCGTCCGACGCGGTGCTGTTCACTCGGACGACTCCCTGTCTTTCCCCGTATCCGCTATCCACCTGCGTCGTTCACACCTATCGTGTAGAGATACTTATGAGCAAGACGCGGCTCCCCTCACCTTCGCTGACACACTCTGGCAACAGAACCCAGGGGAGGATCTCCTGCATTGACGATGCGATTGAAATGACTTAGAGTTGCGGAACGCTACGAGACTGGAATCTTTTCTGGAACCCCAAGGGCCACGGTATGGATATTCGCGCAGATATGACCACCTCCGACCCAGCTTTGGCGAGGATTATTCGTCGCTTGGTGACGGCTTATGAGCCGGAACAGATCTTTCTGTTCGGCTCGCGTGCCCGCGGTGATGCCGGCCCAGATAGCGATTACGATCTGCTCCTCGTGGTACCGGACCACGCTCCACCAGAACGGAAGCGGAGCAAGCTAGCCTATCAAGTTCTGTGGGGAACGGGTACGGCTGCCGATGTGGTGGTCTGGACCAGGACCGCCTTCGATTCGAGAGTACACCTTGCCGCATCATTACCCGCCACTGTCATGCGGGAAGGCAAACTGCTCCATGCCGCATGATCCGGCCCTCGTTGCAGAAACCCGTGCCTGGTTCTCGAAAGCCGGGAACGACTTGCGCGCTGGGACGTTCGAACTGGGCGCCGTCCCTCCCTTAACCTCCGACATTGTATTCCATTCGCAGCAGGCCGCCGAAAAGGCGATGAAGGAATTTCTCACCTGGCATGGACGGGTCTATCGCAAGACCCATAATCTTGTCGAAATCGGGGAAGCATGCGCCGCAATCGATCCGACACTCGAACCCTTGCTCAGGCGAGCGGCGGAACTCACCGAATACGCCTGGAGATTTCGCTATCCAGGAAACCCTGAAGAGCCTGGCGAGGAAGAAGCCAGAGGAGCATTGGCTCTCGCTCGCGAGGTGTTCGATTCGCTCCTGCACCGCCTTCCGCCGGACGTCTGCCCCTAACTCACAAGCCGCGAATCTGCCATGAATCAGGCGATTGGACTCCCTGCTGAGCGAAGCGTATGATGACTCGTCATATGATTCAGCGCTCACGCTACATCATACTGACAGGGAGAACCGAGCCATGGCTTCGGTGCTTTCCTACTTTGTGTCTTCCCTTCACTACTCCAGCGATCCTCACGACCAGCTAACTCAGTCGTCTCGTGCAAGTCACGGTTTTAACTCCTCTTTCTATCATCCCAACTACAGATTGACGGTCGAACTGACCCGCCTGCTCACAGGCATGATTGTGCAGTCTCGTATCCGCAATCCATCTCACCCTTCATGGAACCGCGACGCATAACGCCGACGTGCCCATGGGGAAACCAAGGAGGTTTCTATGACATCTTCCAACAAGTTGAGACGGGGAGCTCTCATACTGCTGTTCGGGTTGAGCATCACCGGCTTCGCCGGATCGAGCATCGCAGCGACGGAAGGGACATCTTTTAATCTGCCTGTGGAAAAGGTGGCAGACTATCTGTACGCCCTGATTGAAGCGGACCGTGAAGTGTATACGAAGCACGTCGTTGAACGGCTGCAGAACAAAGGGGTGGTCGTGGCCTCGGAGAACTGGGAGGAGAAAAATACCCTGCCTCTCCCGGCTCAATTCCTGATGGAGTCCGGCCGCGTCGTGGCAAAAAAGGGGCTCGGCCTACAGTATCGATTGATCAGCCTCTGGCCGATCAACAAGCGGAATGGCGCCTCAAGCGAGTTTGAGAAAATAGGTCTGGGGACGATCCTCACTCATCCGACCAAACCCTATACCGCTTTTGTGAAGGAAGGGGGAACCCGTTACTTTCAAGCCGTCTATCCGGACCTTGCTGTGGCCCAGGCTTGCATCGGCTGCCACAATTCCCATCCGGACAGCCCCAAACGGGATTTCAAGATCAATGACGTTATGGGGGGAATTGTAATCAGCATTCCGGTGAAATAACGCTGTAGGCTGAAGGCAAGGACTAGACTGAAGGCTGAAGGTTATGCTGAAGACTGAAATGTTCAGACTCCGACCTTCAGCCTTCCCAGCTTCAGCCTAATCCGTAGTCTACTGTCGGCTAGGAATTCTTCGCGCACCGGAATCCTGGGAAGTAAAGACTCCTGAACGTCGGAGGATCCCAGTATCGATCCGAGGATCGCAGGTTTCGCGCACTGGTGTTCCAGGATCCGCCACGGATCACTTTGAATCCGCCCATTGGCAGTCCTTCCGGGTTCTGCGGCGGGCTGTTCTTATAGTAGTCACTGTCATACCAGTCGCTGACCCATTCCCAGACATTTCCGGCCATGTCATACACACCATAGGGACTCTTGCCGGCTTCCAACGTTCCCACCGGCAGCAATGCATCATAGTTGTGCGACCCCGTTTTCCCATAGTTCGCGTGGAGCGGCGTCGGGGGATCGTTACCCCAGGGATAGAGACGGCCATCCGTCCCTCGCGCCGCCTTTTCCCACTCCGCCTCCGATGGCAGCCGCTTGCCGGCCCATTTGCAATAGGCTGCCGCATCCGCCCAATCTATATTGGCGACTGGGCGCTTGTGATGTGCCGATTGGTTCATCGTATTCCAGTCTAACGGAGCGTGGGCTTCTCCTGACCGAAGAAACTCCTCATACTGTCCCACCGTGACTTCGTATACATCAATGGAAAAGGCATTCAACTGAACCTTGTGCGCTGGTCGTTCGTCTGAATCACCATCCTGGCTCCCCATCGTAAATTCTCCGGCCGGTATCAACACCATTGTCCCTGCTGGTGGACGAGGCGATACAGGCTTCTCCTGGCTCTGAATCTGACTCTGAACCTGCTTCTGTGCCGGAGCGAGTTCCTTTGCGCCTTTTTCAATTGGTGCCGCACCCATTGTCGGATAGGCAGCAAGCACGATCATCGCTCCGAGTACAATCATCCTCCGCATGAACTGCCTCCACAATTTGCCGAAACGAACCATACCTGCCTATGCACAGGCTGCCTGATGGGCGGGAACTATAAAGCCTCACACCTCAGAAAAACAACCGTATAGAGTTGAGAATCCGCCCTCATTACTCGCGCACAACTCCGCCATTTCGCGATAATCTATCATGACTAATGGAGGCTAACGAGCCGGCAACTATTGGCTCTTCGCGCAACGAAACCCGTTGAGACCCTGGTCCGTGGGCGATATGAGGCTCCGATTCGAAGAGCGCATCGCCCGAGGATTGCTGTTCCAGGCACCGCCACGGACCGCCCTGGTCCCACCCGTCGACGGCCCTGTCGGATTCTTCGACGGGCTGACCTTATAATAGTTATAATCGTACAAATCACTGACCCATTCCCAGACATTTCCGGCCATGTCATAGATGCCATAGGGACTCTTGCCCGCTTCGAACGAGCCCACCGGCGCCAATACCGCGTGATTGTTCCAGTCCGGTTTCCCAAAGTTCGCATGAAGCGGCGTCGGAGCTTCGTTACCCCACGGATAGATGCGGCCATCTGTCCCTCGCGCCGCCTTCTCCCACTCCGCCTCTGTCGGCAACCGCTTGCCGACCCATTTGCAGTATACGGATGCATCCGTCGAATCCACATTGGCAATTGGACGCTTCTGATTCACCGATTGGTTCATCGTCTTCCAATCCGAGGGCTGATCGATCTTTTTCGCCTGCAGAAACGCCGCATACTGCCCCACCGTCACTTCATACACATCCATGGAAAATGAGTCCAGATAGACCTTGTGTTCCGGCTGTTCGTCTGAATCTCCCGCCGCACTTCCCATCATAAACTCTCCCGCCGGCACCACCACCATTGCCCCCTCTGGCGGCGGAGCCACCACGGGCTTCTCCTGACTCGGCTTCTGCCCTGTGGCTAGTTCCTTGGCACCCTTTTCAACTGGCGCCGCGGCCATCGCCGGATACACAGCGAGTCCGAGCAACGCAACCAGTACAATCATCATCCTCATGAACCGCCTCCGCATTATGTTGAAGGAACCATGACAGCCGGTCTAGCCATCGCCTAATGCGCGGAAACTATAAAGCTTCTTACCTCAGGAAGGCAACCGCTACCAGGATGCTGAAAAAGTCCGCCAGCTGCGTTCTCGCATCGTTCAGAGGCTCAACGTACCCAAGCGTACGCCTCGCCTCTTCGCTCGCTGCGGCCTTGCTGGACGGTCATTTTGAGCATCCTGAGCAATTGTGGCAGCAGCGGCATTCCGTGAGATTGCAGCGGTATTTTATGTATAAGCCGAGTTTTTCCGCAGCCTGTTAGAAGACGTTAGGCGTGAGACGTGAAAGGTGAAACGTGAAATGAACCTTGCGAGAGGATTGACCATTGCTCCATTGAATCAATGGCTCGATGAATCAATGAAGCAATTCATGAGGGTTCTGCTGTGCTGGAATACTTCTCTGCCGACTGATAGCCTCTTCAGCGAGTGCTCAAAATAGATTCAATATTATTCTCCAAATCGTTCACCACCACCCAGTCGGTGGCGCCGGCCTTGCGGACACTTGCCTCCCATTGGGCCAGGCGATCAAGATATCGCCGAGGATCGGCGTTGTCCGTGCCCAGCTTGGTAACGTTCAAAGCCACGATACGGATACCGTCAAGTCTGATGGGGAAATCGCGAACCGTTCCTTTGCCCAATTCTTGCTGCATATCAGAGAACACGACGATGGTCTTGATGCCGGCTTTCGTTTCATTCAGGTATTCCGCCCCCTGGATCAGGCCGCCGGTGATGTCGGTATAGGCACTCCCCTTGACATGCTTGGCAAATACCTCGATGTTGTTTTTGAACCTGCGCTTTTGCGAGGTGGCCTGCGACGGGCGCTTGTCGAACGTGACCTTGGCGATAATGTCTTTTTCCGTGAAGCTGCGAGTCTCCACCTTGGCCACCGCCAGCGAATCTCCCGGATTCAGCGTCGCCAACAGATAATTGACAATCTTGGATGCCTTATTCATCTCCTGGGCATAGGTGCCGGACGTATCCACCAACATATACACGGCATGGCTGTGTATGCGGCTGTCGCCACAAGCGCTGACGAGTACCATGCCGAACGATACGATCAAAAGGGTCAGATATTTGCTCATGCCGCTCTCCTGAGTTTGGAAATTTCCTTATCTTCCGTATTGCCCGCTCCCGGCGAACCTGCGCGCATCCCTATCACCCAACGCTCTATCAGCAACGGGATGACAATCAGTACGTCATAGGCCAATTCGAGCACTTTGGGCAGCCGCTTTAACAGCAGACCGGTGAACCTGAGTAAAAAACCGAGACCGCGCATGGCCTGCACGAGAAACACACCGAGAACGGTGCGCATCGAATACACCGCGCTTTCCAGCGGGATTGCCACGAACGCCAATGCGAACGGAAGCACGAAGCCCATGATCATCTGTCCGATCATCGGGATGCTGGTCAGCAGACCGTCCGACCCAGCCGGAGCGGCAGAGGCGAGATCCCGCATCAGCGAAACCTTGTCGGCAACCAGTATGTCGCGCATCAGCGCCAGGGAGGACTCGATCGCGGCCAGGATAACCAGAAAAATCAGCGACGCATACATCAATCGCTGACGCATACGATCGTCCATGCTGGCAATCCTGGGAAACAACTGCGTGATGCGCAGCGATTCGAGCAGGAACAGGCCCATCGATGCTTCCATCAAAATAATGACCAATGCCGCGACATCCGACGTCTTCAGGCTGTTGGTGATGTAATCGCTGGCGCCGACCATCTCCGACATGGGCAGCGCAATCAGTTTGTAGTTGATAAACGCACCGCCCAACGCGATCACCATGACCAGCGAGGAAATCGCCAACTGCACGAAACCCGAGACCGTCAGAGCATGTTCGGTCTTGTTGTCCTTGGCCTTTATATCTTGTAACTTTCCCATATGGCCGTCGATCTGCTTTGCGTCGGTCTGGAGCGTGAGCATCTTCTTGTCCATGTCACCGGCCATTTTTTCCAAAGAGCGCCATGACGGCTGCATCGCTTGCAGTATCTTATGCCGCTCCTCGTAGGAACGACGGAACTCCGCGACGGTCTGGTCATGTATCTTCTGGATGGATTTATTGATGTCTTCCAGCAGCTTGCGGGGAATATCGCCTCCCGTTTTAATCTTTGCCACCGATTGAAGCGCGCTTACCCACTCCGGAGGGGGCGGAGGAATCTCTCCACATTTACGGTAGTCCTCTTCGATGCGTGTCGCTTCTTCCATCATTCTTCGCTGCAGGGCAGGAAACTCCTGCATATCCTTGCGAACCATATTCCCCACTCGCTCGAATTCCCGCTCGATCACGGTCACTTGATTTTCCTGCCCATGCGCCAACAGCACCGACTGATTGCGCAGCTTCAGATTGTCTGCACAGAGAAACAGCCAGCGGGCAATGAATCGCGTGGACTGAGACAGCAGCGCACATACCGAATGGATGACCCCATGCATGGGCTTGCGCGCTGCATACAAAAACAGCATGGCCAGTACGGCCAACGCCAAAACGGAAAAGGCCACACTATTGGGCCAAAACAACCATGAATTCCAGGTCGTCATTACCGGTTCCTCCCTTTGCTCAAACCACTGCTGTTCTCGTCAGGATCTTTGACCATTTGCGCCGTGCTCGGCCCAAAAAGTTCCTCACTGTATGCTCGCGAATACACCTGGGGTTTTCCCTGATCCGCAGCCTCGCATCAGACTGCATCGCCTTCGCCTTCTTATTCAGGCAATAGGAGACAGGCGCCCAGCCGGTTTTTGCCAATACTTGAAACGTGACGCGCGAATGGTTGCGAAGTACAGCATTCTCGACCTACAGAGCATTATTCATGCCGTTTCGACACAAAATTGCGAAGTGCAGGCAACGGGCGAGTCTCGCGTGACGGGCAAGGGTTCGAGGTCAGAAGTTCGAGGTTTTCGGAACTTCGAACCCAGAACTTAGAACTTCGGATCGCGCCCATCTCGCATGAGTCATGCGAGAGCGATTGCGGCCCAAAGCTTCACGACAATCCAGCAGATTGCTGCAATGGCGAGCAACAGAAGCAGGACAGTCCCGGCGATGATGCAGACTACATAGATCCTAGCCTGCTGTGTTTCTCGGTACGGTTGAGTCGCAGCTCGCCGCAGTAGCTCTGCATTTCTCGCGTGACTCCGAAACCAGATGGAGAAGAGATCGCCGAGGATGGGAATCGCACCGATGGTTCCATTGATGAGGAGGTTCAGGCTCATCCGTGCGATCACGATCTGCGGCACTTGCAGGCGCGCGGCCAACATCAGGATGACAGTCCCGATGAGATTGGCCAGCATGTCACCGATTCCGGGGATCAGTCCGAGCAACGGATCGAGTCCCACATAGAAGGGTGTCCCAGGAATTTTGACGGTTGTATCCAGAATCTTGGCCAGTAGTTCCGCCGTCGCCACCATAGCTGCTCGTTGAGGATCGGAAGATGGAGACTCTGGGGGGAAAGGAGGAGATGGGTCAGCCACGATGTGACCGAGCTGCATGTTCTTTAACCCGCATTATTCATGACAGTTCGTCGCGAAATCGCTGAGCCGCATTGCGAGACCGGCGCGCGGAGCCCGGAGGACCCGATGCGTACTCGTGCAGTACGGTGAGGGTCTGAGGGGCGAGCCCGCCGGCCAAAGGCTCGTCGTAGCAGCGGATCGGCGATTGTAGTAGAAGTGTTCATGAATATTGCGGGTTACGCCAACAGCGATCCATCATGACGAGCAGGGCGGGAGTTGCAAAACTACGTGATGAGCCTGGATGTGGCATCCTGATAAAGCAGGTTAAGGTTAAGGTCAAGGCTGAGGTTGAGATAAATTACGCTCGGTCGTTCTCGACCTTAACCTCAGCCTCGGCCTTGATTGAAGAACTGTCGTATCTGCTCCTCCGGGGCACAGCCAACGAGGAGATAATGATCCGGCGAGACAATGAGGGGAACCCCGGCCTGGCCTGTGGCGTGCCAGGCCGCTTCCCATTCTTGAGCTACCCGTCGATCCTCGCCATCGATTGTACCGACACTCTCCGGTGAGCATCCTACCTTCTCGACCAGTTGCCTAAGCACCCCCGAATCGGAGATATCCCTGCCTTCACACCAGAAGGCCCGATAGGTCTCACGGACAAACTCCATCATATCCGATGGATCGCGCCGTAGGAGCGCCACCGCCTGTTCGATCGCAAGCTTCGTATTGGGCTTACCAGGAGGAAGCGCAATCGGCAGCCCTGGCGCCAGCCGCTGCACGACCGCCACTTCGTGGCGCAGTTCAGCCTCCAACGAACCCTGCCAGGGTTTCATTGGGCGAGGCAGATGCGAGGCATGCTGCACACCTCGCCATTCACAACGCTCAATCAAGTCCATCTCGTGCAACCGCTCGTGCATCGCATAACAGAATGGACAGTTGAAGTCGCTATAAAGAAAGTTTCGCTTTTCATTCACGTTATCTATTCTCCTCTGAACCTCGTCAACCCTTAACTTCTATAGATCGATATGGTAACGACGCGCTCGAACAAAATCCACCGTCAAGACTCAGCACGCATTATTCAGGAGTGCTTCTTCTGTCAAATGATAAATGTGGAATTTTGAATGTTGAATGTTCGGAAATCATCAGATGTTCTCGCACAGCCAATTGCTGCCAATTCCGATAATTTAAAATTCAACATTACCAATGCCGCTTCGCGACGAACCGTTATGAATCGTAATGCCGGAGGTCCGGCTATGCGAGGAGACGCTCCAGTTTTGCACGGAGGGTTGGGAGGGTCAGTGGCTTCGTAACGAAATCATCCATTCCGGCTTGCCGACATTTCTGTTCGTCCTCCGATGACGCGTGCCCGGTGAGGGCAACGATGGGCAGATGCCTAGACGTGTTCTGTTCCTGTCGCCTGATCTCTTGCGTGGCGTCATAGCCATTCATCTCTGGCATTTCGCAATCCATCAGCACGGCATCATAGGTGGCGTGGACAATCGAATTCACAGCCTCCCGCCCGTTCCGTGCTACCTCCACCTGATATCCAAGCTTCTGCAGAAATTTGCACGCCACAACCTGATTGATTTCATTATCGTCTACGACCAGAATCCGGAGCGGAGTGGTGCGATCTGCCATCGATGCAATGGATGGCTGCACAGTCTGAGTAGACGTCGGGCGCTGAATCCCGGGCAACAGGCTTGTGAAATACGTAAAGGAACTGCCTGTTCCTGGCGTACTCTCCACCATCATGGCTCCACCCATGAGCTCAACCAGTTGGCAACAGATCATCAAGCCCAGCCCGGTTCCCCCGTATCGCCTGGCCGTCGATTCCTCTGCCTGAGCATAAGCTCCGAATAATCGCGTTTGCTGATCCGCAGTGATGCCGATACCTGTGTCCTTCACCGTCCACTGGAGAACCACGGCGTTGGAATTGTCCTGATTAGACGGTATTGTCTTTACGGATATGTGAATCCCGCCCCGCTCGGTAAACTTGACGGCATTACCAACCAGATTAAACAGAATTTGCCGCAGGCGAACTGGATCACCGCGTAACACAGCGGGGATGTCCGGCGCCACTTGAACCTGAACGAGCAACCCTTTCTTCTTCGCCGCTTCCGACGTCAGAGTGATGACGTCCGCAATAAGAGAACGGAGTTCAACATCGGCGACTTCCAATGACATCTTTCCTGCCTCGATCTTCGAGAAGTCGAGAATATCGTTCACGAGCACTAAGAGCGACTCAGCCGACCGGTGCATGGTTTCCAGTAACTGCCGTTGTGGATCGGTGAGAGCGGTATCCTGAAGCAGTTGCGTGCATCCCAGCACGCCGTTCATCGGGGTGCGCAATTCGTGACTCATCGTAGCCAGGAAGATGGCTTTCGCACGGGCCGACTCTTCTGCTGCTTCTTTCGCACGACGCAATTCCACGTCTGCGGTAATATCAGTTCCATAGGCTCTGACCTGCTTCAACTCCCCTAACGGAAAGAAGGACCAGGCCAGCACACAGTCTTCAACGCGATGTTCCAATCGAATGGTGGGTTGCTGCGACTCAAGACAGTGCTTTAGCACATCAGACAAATTCGGCGGGAATACGGCTTCCACCCGTCCCTGGATGGAGGTACCGCGATTGAGGAGTTCCACCATGGCGGTATTGGCATAGAGCATGATGCCGGCTTCATCAAACTCGACAATCGGATTCGGCGCATCCTCCGAAAGCCTGGCTACCCGTTGAACATCCCGTTCCGCTTCCCGTTCCACCGTCAGGTCACGACAGACAACAAGAGCCCCAACAGGCTCCAGGCCTTGATACCTGGGCCAGAACGTCGCAGCGATCTCAATCCCGGTACCATCGGTTCGGACCCACTGATGGGACGATACCATTGTGACTTCACCGGTTCGTACGGTGTGTTCCAAGGGACAATCGTGAGGGCTTCCCCCCTTCGGGGAAAGGCAGCCCACCAACTCATGAAACACTGAGCCGATGACATCCTGGTGGCGGCCCACAAGCTGCTGCGCCACGGGGTTGAGAGACAGAATCCGTCCTTCTCGATCCGTCACAAACATTGCTTCTCCGGAAGACTCGAGAATAAGAAACGTTTCCTCACGAGTCGGCAACCAGGACACGCTCCCTTTTGGGGCAGGATCAGGAGTGGAACTGAGGGACAGGCTCATGCGGCCACCTGTCTGAGAACAGCTTCGACATCGAGACCTTCTCGAACCGCATTCCGAACATCACGAATCGTCCGTCCTCCCTCTGGTTCATGCACTAAATCCAAAGGAACCGGTGGAACACATGTCGTGCCGGACTGGTCTCTGCAGATATACAGAAGGGGCAGGTGGGCTTTCCCCGGCGCGATGGCGCCGACAACAGCCAGCTCCCCGGAACTCAGGGCCACCACACTGTACAACGGATACACGCCGATCGCTCGAATCAAGTACGACACAATCCGCGAGAGCGTTTCATCGGCTCGATGTCTTTGGTAGAGCTGCGTCAGCGCCTGATTTGAAGACATCGGAGTGAGACCTGTCTGTCCGGTAACAAGCTCATCATACTGATCGATAATTCCAATCAATCGAGTCGCTTCATGATGTGCCGCTGACGTCCCCCCTGTCTGTTCAGTCTGCATAGTCAGATGATGATGACCCCTCACAATGGCGAGAACAGCCTGGTCGCACGATCCGCTCTTTTCGAGGATTGTGCCCCCTTGAGTCGTGTGGCTCTCGTACAGAGCCTGTTGAGCCGGCGACATCGTATTCGGTCGCTTCACAATATTCTGGGGTAAACGCGTGAGTCCGATGTCATGCAGCAATCCCCCGATCCCCAGCTGCTGCAACCGTTCACGAGAATAGTTCAGGGCCTGCCCAAGCATCACGGA
The DNA here is from genome assembly GCA_031405355.1 of Nitrospira sp. GTDB lineage: Bacteria > Nitrospirota > Nitrospiria > Nitrospirales > Nitrospiraceae > Palsa-1315. Next base: position 4,036 of record JANNIV010000104.1, on the reverse strand, counting down.
AAGAGTACACACTGTCAGACCATGCTCGTGAAGGGTTGGATCTGGCTGTCGCAATCCTAGCACTGCATAACAGGCGGCCTGCGCATCAAGAATGTCGCCAACAACCTCGTCAGCGAACTGGCAGGCAGCATCATACTGTACAAGCCCGGTTTTGCGCGTCTGCTCAAACAGGTCATTCAGACGGTTTACAAATTCGACACGCCGCTGCTTTGCCTTTGAAAGACTCTCCGCTAGCATGACCGCAGGGGGTGGCAAAGATGTTGCTCCGGAAGGAGCAGCGGGATGGAATTGCGTGGGGCTTTCGACAAGAACAGTCTCGACCAACGCTGAACGAGAGATTTCATGGTCAACAACATCCAGCCCCTGCTCTGTGTCGATTGTCACCTCGGTAATTCCGGCACGCCGAAGGGCCTCGATTTCCGATTGATCCTTGATCTTGAACTTATGGCGAAGAAACGGCGTCTGCAACCACGATCGGTTTACGCCAATCAGGTACATGCCAACCACGAGACGCGTAAGGGGAATGTTCCGTTCGGCCACGGATCAGATCCTCAAGAACAGTAAAGTAAGGACATTCAGCCCTACTCTATCGGTATGTATTCGTAATTCTTCAGCCCAGGTCTGGAATATCTATTCTTCGATAGTGTTCATTGTGGCCGATTCTCACACCACCTTCTCCCAAACCATGAAGCTAATCATCAATCAAGTTCCTCATTCACCTGACCGATATGTAAGCCGACAGGGCGCAACAGGCTATCTCACCAAGTCGTTGGAGGCGAAGCCTGACAAAGAACCCCTCTGGAGGTACCTGATGATCGGCGCAATTCACTCCGCCCTCTCTGGCCTCACCGCATTTTCAAAACAGATCGAAGTCACCGCTCACAATGTGGCCAACATCAGTACCGACGGATTCAAGAAATCTCACGTGGAGTTTGTCTCAGTGGAAACCGGGGGCGTGTTCCCTGTCGTTCGAAAAGACGACTCCGCCGGTCCTACGGTCCTACGCAATAGCAGCTATGGTCCAACCCAGGTGGAATTGTCGAACGTCGATCTCGGTGAGGAAGCTGTCAATCAAATCATCGGTCAGCGAATGTTCGAAGCCAACATCCAAGCCCTAAAAACTGCGAACGACATGCTGGGTAGCATCCTGGATATCAAGAAATAGCTCCCTCTTCCAATCAACAAAAAGCGCGCAGGGGAAAAGTATCTCGCGTAGCATTCCGCTCAGACAGTATGGTATGTCGAGCCCATGGCTGGCCCACGCGTTCTGCTCTTCACCCCTCCGCTCACTCAGTTGAATACGCCTTACCCATCCACCGCCTATCTCACAGGGTTTCTCCGTGGTCGCGGGATTGAAGCTTTTCAAGCTGATCTCGGCATCGAGATGGTGCTCCGGCTCTTTTGTCGATCCGGGCTCCAGACGCTATTTGAGCTGGTGCGAGCAAGCAAAGATGAATTGCCAGGTGAGGCCAGACAGATGTTGGCGGTCGAGCAGGCTTATCTGAATGCCATCGACCCGGTCGTTGAATTTCTCCAGGGGCGCAATCCTTCTTTAGCTTTGCTCCTCGCCCGTCCAGGATTTCTACCCCAAGGCCCCCGGTTTGCCGGCCATAGAGGAAACACAACTTCAGTTCGTGCCTTATCGGAACAGGATCGTGCCAAACGGTTCGCCACCTTATATCTCGAAGACCTGGCTGATCTGACCCAAACGACCGTCTCTCCCCATTTTGCCCTGAGCCGCTATGCCGAACATATCGCCCGGGCAGCCTCATCGTTCGAGACCATCATCGAGGCAGTAGCCGTCCCTCCGACATTGACGGATCGATTCATGCTCGAATCCATGTGGGAGCATCTTGAGCGCCTCAATCCTTTACTCGTTTGTCTGAGCGTGCCCTTTCCCGGGAACCTCTATGGTGCGTTTCGCATGGCCTACTCGATCAAGAACCGACGGCCGGACATCCCCATTGCCCTTGGTGGCGGATATGCCAACACGGAGCTTCGACGTCTGTCGGACCCCCGTGTATTCGACTATGTCGATTACGTCACTCTCGACGACGGGGAACGGCCTCTGCTTTCGCTGATCGAACATCTGGCAGGCGCTAGACCGCGCACAAGGCTCTGCCGGACGTTCTATCGCGACAAGAATCGAGTGGTCTTTGCGAATAATACGTCTGACCGGGACTTCAGCATGGATGAGGTCGGTTGTCCGACCTATAGCGGCCTCACCTTGAATCGCTATCTCACGATCTTAGACAGCACAAACCCGATGCATCGCCTCTGGTCGGAAGGCCATTGGAACAAACTCACAGTCGCCCACGGCTGCTACTGGAAGCAATGTACGTTTTGTGATGTCGGACTCAACTACATCAGTCGTTATGAAATGACGCCGACCGACCGTCTCATCCGGCAGATCGAACAACTGATCGCCGAGACAGGCTGCCGAGGGTTCCACTTTGTCGATGAGGCAGCGCCTCCCGTTGCCTTGAAATCGCTCGCCTTGGCACTATTAGAACGAGGCATCACCATTTCATGGTGGGGCAATATCCGCTTTGAAGAAGCCTTCTCACCGGACCTCTGCCGCCTCCTGGCGGCTTCCGGTTGCATTGCCGTGACAGCAGGACTTGAAGCAGCCTCGGATCGTCTGCTGGAAAAGATCAAGAAAGGGATTACCGTCGATCAAACTGCACTTGTAGCAGCGGCTTTCAAAGACGCAGGCATTCTCATTCATGCCTATCTCATGTACGGGTGTCCCTCTGAGACGGTGCAAGAAACGGTGGACTCGCTTGAACGGGTGCGGCAATTATTCGCGGCAGACCTGATTCAATCTGCTTTCTGGCATCGCTTCACCGCCACAGCCCATAGCCCGATCGGGCTCAAGCCGGCTGACCATGGATTGCGCATCCTCGGGCCTGAGTTTCAGGGCTTCGCGGAGAACGACTTTCTACATGAGGATCAGCGCGGCAAGACACCGGACTGGCTGGGCGAAGGTTTACGGCGGTCGATACTGAATTATCTCGAAGGGAGCGGGCTCACACTCGACGTCCGTCGGTGGTTCGACCATGCCGTGCCAAGGCCTCAGGTCTCTTCTTCGTGGGTACGTCGTCTACTCAAGGACCGAACGGTTGAAGATGACCCACGAGCGGAACGGCGGTTCGTATGGCTCGGTGGGCAACCAGTCTGCGAACCTGTCGGAAGGAGAACGCGACTCATTTTGCCGGGACACACCAGCGACCAAGCCGTCACCGTCTCCAACCAACAGGCTCAGTGGCTTGACGATCTCATTCGACAATCCACACCTCACAACAACCCATCTCTCCCCTACCCTCTGCTCCGGGAAACGAAAACCACATTCCCTGGCACCATCAAGGAATTTGAAATCTTCCTCGGTACGGCCTCCTGGAAAAAGGTTCGTTCAGCCGGCCTGCTGCTCGTATAGAAGCAGGATGCTGAAAAAGGCCGCCAGAAGAAGACCGTTATTTGGTTTATTTGGTTTGTCTTGTTTGTTGGGTTAAACCAGACAGACCAGATGAACAAGATAAACAAAACAAACCAGTTTGAGCATCCTGCAAAATTATTCTCTTCTTGCCTTAATAGTAAACGAGAGCACCACGAAACCAGAATATTATGAATTGTCAATCGCCTGCCCTGACCTTCGAACTTGATTCTTGTTGTACATCATGAGACGTTATCGCCCATTAAGAAGGGGAACGTGCCTATGCTCCTGATTCAGACTGCTGCGCTCTTCGTTCTCACAGCCATCGCCGAAATCGTCGGCTGCTTTCTACCGTATCTCTGGCTTCGCAAGGACGGATCAATCTGGCTCTTGGTTCCGGCAGCGCTCAGCCTCGCCGCCTTTGTCTGGCTCCTCACTCTCCACCCCGCCGCCAGCGGACGGGTCTATGCGGCTTATGGCGGTGTGTACGTGGCTGCGGCCCTCGTCTGGCTGAAGGTCGTGGACGGCGAGAAACTCTCCATCTTCGACTGGACTGGAGCCGGAATCGCCATGCTTGGTATGGCGGTTATCGTCTTTGGCTGG
>JANNIV010000103.1:0-2302 GCA_031405355.1 Nitrospira sp. | reverse complement strand
CCGTACAACATACCGTGAGATGTCTAGGAAAAGAAATGGGGCATTCTGAATTGCTGCTGGCAGCGGCTTGACTCACGCGCCAAGAAAACCAGAACGTCCGCGTAAGTTTTCTGTGCGCACGGTTACAAAAAAAGATTCCCGCCCCCCTTTCTTCCCCTCAAAACGCTGTGACCAATAGAGTCCTTCCGCTTACGGGGTCGATCCTCTCACACTCGAGGCTCATTTCTCGCGTTCAAGGTCGCTGGCACGAATGAACTCATAGGTGATGCTGTCGATTTGCATCCCTGTTCCTTTAGGCTAACGTTCACGGTGACCTGCTCGCGTCACTCTTGCGCGCGTCGGGTGTCGACCGTGCTGATAGAAGGCGTTCCACTTCCCCGATGGTAAGGGTCGGCGGACCTTCGATGTTCATGACGCCTGGCAGAAGTTGAAGAAGCGTTTTCTGTGAGCCCTCACTCGCCTGACGAAGGTGATAGCGGCCTTAGACCACCATGAAGCGCCCTCTCTGATTTGGCCTGTCAAATACAGGTTCGAACGGTTGCCCTCCGTCGTCGAAGAAAAGGCAAACGCCGTCCTCAACGTCTATGCCTTCGCACGAACGGATTGCGCTTGCCACGTCATCATACACCACCAATGTGTTCTCATCGGTAAGTAACACGAAGACCATCAGACGCCTTCTAACTATTAAATGATCTGTCGAGGCCGCTTAGCCCAGTGGCGGCCTATCCCAACAGTCTTATTATTCTTTCATGTCAGACTTTCGAGCATTGTTATGAGCTTTTGAGCATGTGTCAATGAGGCTTTCTAAGATAAAGTCGCCAGCACAACAGTGGATTTTCTCCACTTCGCTCTCAGGGGAGGAGCCAGACTGTCCTTCCCTGCGCGCATCGAACGAGCACATTCTGATCGTGCGCGTTCTGCGAGCCAGAAGGATTGTCTGGCTTCTTCCCTCCTGTTCTTCTGAGACCGTGTGTTATCTTCCTTCAAGGGGTGGCCTGGCTTGGTCCCCAACTGCGCACGTCGAACGACCACTGCTTCATCGTGGGGGTTCCGTGAGCACGGGGGACCAACCAGGCCACCCCTCCTCCCTCTTGAGCCGTTACCGACCATTACGCCATACTGCGCACCTATGGAAACGCATTCCTCACCTCCCCGTGAGTCTCTCGCCGAACGGTACCAAGCTTTGCTGGAAGTTGCGCAGGCGATCTCCGTCCACCGAGATTTGCACGCACTTTTTCGAGATCTTGCCCAGCGGCTTCCCCGAGTGGCGCATGTCAATTTTGTTGCCCTGACGCTACACGATCCTGTGCGGAATACGATGCGCTTACATACTATTCAGGCGAACGTGCCGGCCGATCTCGTGGGCGGCCATGAAGGGCCGGTCGAAGAGAGTCCTGCCGGATTGGTGTGGCAGACGCAGCAGCCCATCCTTGTACCGGATCTTGCCGAAGAACGTCGCTGGCCCCAGGTTATCGGGCATATGAAGGAGGACGGAGTGAACTCGTTTTGCTTCCTCCCCCTGACCACGGCGGTGCGGCGGTTGGGCGCGTTAGGATTTTTGAGCTTGCAGAAAGAGGCCTATGGTGAAACGGACCTGGAATTTCTACAACAAGTGGCCAAACAGGTTGCCGTGGCCGTGGACAACGTGCTCAATTTCGCCGGCGCGGAAGCCGCGCAGCAGTCTCTGGCTCGAGAACGAGATCGGCTCAGCTTGGTGCTGGAAATCAATAACGCGATCGTCTCGCACCTCGAATTGCCAGAACTCCTGAGAGCGATCTCCGCCTGCCTTCGTCGTGTGATCCCACATGATTTCGCGTGGTTCTGTCTCTATGATCCCGCAACGCGCCAGTTGCATGCCCATGCCATGGACTTCCCTACCAATCAAGACTTTGTCAAGGCGGGTGATCCCATTCCGTTGGAGGGAACCCCGGACGGGTTAGCCTTCTCTTCTCAGAAGATGGTGCATGTCAGAAGTCTCAGCCTCACGGAATTTCCTGCGGACATTATGAAACGAGCGGCAGCCGAAGGCCTGAAATCGGGATGTGCGGTTCCCCTGATCTTGCATGGGCGAGCACTGGGCACGTTGAGCGTCGTCAGTATGCAGGAGGACGCGTTCACCGACGATGATGCGAAATTGTTCAGCTGGATTGGCAATCAAGTTGCGCTCGCCACCGCCAACTCAATGGCCTATCAGGAAATCTCATCGCTGAGGGACAAGCTGGCGAAGGAAAAGCTGTACTTGGAGGAGGAAATCCAGACGGAGTACAACTTCGAGGAAATTGTCGGAGACAGCCGCGCTCTC
>JANNIV010000102.1:0-19366 GCA_031405355.1 Nitrospira sp. | reverse complement strand
TTCAATCAACGGCCGCATTTCTTTGGGGCCTAGCGCACAGTTGATGCCGACGCTGAGCAAGGGCACATGGGAGATGGAATTCCAGAAGGCTTCAATCGTTTGGCCCGTCACCCCACGATTGCTGCCGGCTTGAATAAACGTTACCGAGGCCATGAGAGGGAGCCTGATGTGACGATCATCGAGGAACTTATCGATGGCAAAGAACGCAGCTTTGGCATTGAGCGTATCGAAGATGGTCTCGACCAATAAGATATCGACTCCACCGTCGACCAAGCCACGGACCTGCTCGTAGTAGGCTGTCACCAGTTCATCATAGGTCGTGCCGCGCGCCGCCGAATTATTGACATCGGTTGAAATTGACGACGTCTTCGTCGTCGGTCCAATTGCGCCGGCCACAAAGCACGACCGGCCAGGTTCTGCTCCCATGACCTGCACCGCAGCACGCTTGGCGCATTCCGCTCCAGCTCTCGCAATCTCGTAGGCCAACGACTCCATGCCATAATCGGCCAGTGAAATGGCTTGCGCATTGAATGTATTCGTTTCCACAATGTCGGCGCCGGCCTCGAAGTACTGGCGATGGATCTCTTCAATGATAGTGGGCTGCGTCAGGTTCAACAGATCATTGTGCCCTCTCTGATCTTTCTTCCAATCTTTGAACCGCTCGCCACGAAACGCGGCCTCATCCAGTTTTCGCTGCTGGATCATGGTCCCCATGGCCCCATCGAGAACCAGAATGCGTTCATGCAGTAAAGCCTCTAACGATGCAGCCATACGATCTGTCTCCGCAATGGAATCCGCTGTGACGGTGAAGAAAGCCCGGCCATCATAACCGACCGGTTCTTATACCGGCAAGCAACCCAACCCTCTCGCCTTGACAGGAGGGGATACCGCCGATACGATGCCGCCACCAGCTGGAGAGAAACTGTGCTCCTGCATCGTTCCATCCATACCATCCTCTTGTCTCTGCTGCTATTATCGATTTCGGGCATCTGGTTCCAGCCTTCCGCAGCCCTTGCAGCCCCTTATTTTGAGGATGGCTATCTCGGGCTGACACAAACGGAGTTACATCAAAAGCTCGGGATGCCGCAGACCGTGCGCGATCGAAAGTCCGCGCTGCGCGTCTTTACCTACTATGCCATCACCGATTGGGAAAAGTATTTTCGGAAGCTCGTCTCGCCTGAAAACGGCGAAGATGTGTATACCTTTACACGTGATGGCATCGATGTCCGATACTCGTTCAGTTACACCGCCGATCCCAACGATGACACCGAAAATCAAACGTTATTCGTTCGGCTCGTCGATATTGAATTCTCCCCCTCCGTCCCCCTCGCCCAGATCCCCTCACTCGTCCCGGAATTTCGCCCTTCAGAAGATCCTGCCGCCCCCTCATTCCGATCGAATATTTGGGTATTGTTGTTTAAGGGCGCTGCATCCTCGCAGGCTCGTTTTATTGTGAAAGAGGCAACCAGGGACAAGTTGGAGTGGACCCTGGCCTTTCAGCTATTTTCGTTGCAAGGCCTGCCGGAACCGCTCACAACCAAGGCGCTGATCGATCGCGTGGAAATCAGTACGCAAAGTGTCGATCTGGTGAAGCAACGGCAGCGACACACCCATGACCTCATCCTGAATCCCTACTCGCGAGAATTCTCTCAGCACCGGCTCGCTCCTCAGCCACCCTTGGCCAAGAAGATACCGGTCCCCAAGTATGCGGACTAGCAGGAGCTGAAAAAGTCCGCCAGCAGAAGAAGACCGTTATTTGGTCTGTCTGGTCTATTCGGTCTGTTCCGTCTGTCTCGTGTGATCGGTTGAACGAAACTAACCAGATAGACCAGAGAAACCAGATGGACCAGACAGACTGGGCTTGTGCCACACGTGCAAACCATCGAAGTTCTAGCAGGCCACAATAGTTTTTCTGCAGCCTGCTAGCCGACATTGATGATTGATTTGTGGGATCGCTGAGACGGGTTACGGAATCTGCTGGACACGGTCTTGGTGTTTTTTCTCGACCTGAGAAGCTTTGTTTTTCATCACATCCATCGGGCCATCATTCGACACGTACATCAAAATTGGCGTACCAAGACCAAGCATGATCAAACACCCCAAAGCCAGAAGGCGGATAAATGGGCCTTTGATCACATTCATGGCAACGAGCAGGACTATCCCCGCAAGACCAGCGTAGGTGAGAATCTCCGACTGTGAAGGGGAAAGCCCAGAGATGTTGGGGGCAGCTCCGGAAACCATACCTCGAAGCTGCCTTCCAAAATTCGACACACCGTCATGAATGGTGCCGGCAGTTGAAGTTCTCTGGGAAGCAGTTGCTGCCTGCTCGGTGGTTTTGACCTTTGCACGATACTTTTCAGGAATCGTATTGAAATTATCTGTCATCACGGGTGTGCCTTGCTCATCGATATAGGAATATATGGTGGTTGCCGACGCTTCAATTGAAGACAGCGGCATGACGAGGCCCCCCCAGACAGCCAGGAGCCATACCGCGAGAATCCAGCGCCTCTGATTATTCCCCTGCTTTGATCCAGAATTCATCATAGTCTCTCCTGAACACCTCAACCTTTGCACTCACCCAGTATAGCGCACTTTCTGTATCACGCTGATTAATATAGAGAAACAAGCACCTCGGCTTGACTCTCTCCAATTCACGTTGCTACGATGCGTCGCATCATGCATCAGACCACCACGGCTATCCATGAATCCATGAATGCCTCTCCAACCGATCTGGAAGAACCAATCCCCTTTATCCGCCGACGCCCGGTCCGGCTTATCATCTATGCCGGGCTTGGGCTGTTTGTTCTCCTCATGGTGATCTGGCCACTCATCGCACAACTTAATGACCCGGATTTTCAAAAACATATCGCGGAACATCGCGTCATGGTCGGGATGTCGAAGGAGCAGGTGCTAGAATCCTGGGGAGGTCCGCAAACCATCAACACGACGTTCACCAAAGAAGGCATCCGTCGCGAGGAATGGATATTTGAAGATTGGGAAAGCGCTGCGTCGGTGAAACACCGCTATCTATACTTTGAAGAAGGTATTCTCAACGGCGGATGGTTCCAAGGCTCAGGGGAACGGCTTCCCACTCAGTCCCCGTCTAACCCGCACAGCCCAAAAGCTCGACCCTAGCAGGATGCTGAAAAAGTCCAGCCGGACGAAGAAGGTTGAGGCTCAGGCTAAGGTCGAGAAAAACCGAGTCTGACATTCGCTCATCCTTGACCTCAGCCTACCTCACTCGCTGCGGTCGCTCACGGCTGTGACGAAACATCGCGCACCGCCAATCGCAGTCGGCTTAGCAACAGTTCCGCACGGAGCTGGTCGCACTCGTCGACCATGACGCGCGAGTTGAGAATGGGAAGTCCTGGGTACAAACTGCTCACATGTTCGTTCTGAACGATGTAGGCGATGCCGCTGCCCTCCAGCAAACTTGTAATCATTGCCAGCTCGCCCATACTCTGCGGCTCAGTGAGACGGATCATCGGCATACCGCACACTCCAAGCGCAAACTGGGCAAGAACGATTGAACGCATTCGTCTCGTTGCTTTTTCTCTTCATCCATTTTACACTCATCCTCTGGCTAGGGAGTTTCTGTAATTTGTACACGACGCTCTTTGCCTGGACCACCAGAAACGGTCAATACCCGTTTCCATTCTCGTACCTGATATATCGCCCAGGCAGGAGATTGCCCTTTAAAATAGGCATCCGGGTCTTCCCCGCTGGCATTGAGAAAGATCGGTTCAGTGAAGCCTTCTTCCAACACATAGTCGAGGAGACAGTCGGTCACGAAGCCGGTCCCTCGAAGCGAGACCTCGGCCAACATCGATAGAATGTCTTCCGGATTTTGGATCGTGATCGGACTCATGAACAGACCTCCACGCAATCGAATTGTATCGAGCCACTCACCAGGAAGGCAACAGACATGACACGATCCTTGACGAAAAGTCGATTCCAAGAAGAGCTCTTGCGGATAATGGATCGTAAGCATCACTGGGCCTGGCCGGCATTCGCCGACGGAACAGTCACCATCGATCAGCTCAAGCGCCACTTCCAACAAGAATACGCCGTATACGTGCGTGACTTTCCTGTGTTCCTAGCCCACATTTACGGTCAAAATCCCCCGGCTCCAGTTCGCCGGATGCTCGCCGAAAATATGTACGAAGAAGACACCGGCGGGCTCTCGCTGGGAAAGTCGCATCCGGAATTGTTCCTGACCATGATGGCAGGCCTTGGGTTGCCCGCACGCGACTTCGAAACTGTGCGTTTTTTACCGGCCAGCCGGCGCTACCGCGCCTGGCTAGACCGTGTCTCGAACAACCGGGACTGGGTCATTGGAGCAGCGGCCCTTACTGTTTTCGTGGAAGGTAGCCTGAAAGATCGCGCGGAAATCTCCGCTCCCTCCAAGCCCAAGACTGCCGAAGACATCGAAGCGATCGTCCACCGCCACCCACTCGTGAAACACCACGGCCTGCCCCCCGATTCCATGGATCTGATTCGGGCTCACCAAATGGTCGAGGCCGGACACCGTCATGATGCCTACGCCATGGTGGTGGACTACGCGACAACATACAGCCAACAGCAAGCCGTACTGAGCTGCCTCAAAAAATGCCTGACGCTCTGGCAAACCTATCGTGATGCCGTCGCCAAAGCCTGTGGATTGAAAAAGCCTAAATAGCGCTTTGTTCATTTATCTCTCACTCCTGCTTCTTCTCCTCACCATTTACCATCCGCCATTGGCCCTTAGCTCCCTTCCTTCCGACGTGATGGCACAGGTTCCTGCCGGAGAATTCCTGATGGGAAATCCGGCCGGCAGCGATGGCCTTCCAGACGAACAACCTCAACGCCTCGTCTACACCGCACCATTCTGGATTGACCGCTATGAAGTCACGAACGATGCCTATGCACGATTTGTCCAGGCAACCAGGCACCGTGCGCCGGCACACTCGACCCCTGCATCCACATTGTGGGAAAACAATGCGCCGATCTCCGGTATCGGCACCCACCCCGTAGTCAATGTCAGTTGGGACGATGCCGTGGCCTACTGTACCTGGGTTGGTAAACGCCTGCCGACCGAGGCGGAATGGGAAAAGGCCGCACGCGGCACCGATGGCCGTCGCTACCCCTGGGGAAATGAGTGGGACTTCAAAAGGGCCAACAGCGCCAGCTATTGGGCAGGACGAACCATCGACTTTCAGAGCGGAGCAGACTGGGATGCCTTTTGGATCACGGGCGACGGCGCACAGATTTCAAAAGAAAAAGGGCTCAAAGGCAACGTGCTCACCCTGCCGGTCGGAAGTTTTCCCGCAAGCGTCAGCCCGTACGGATTGCACGACATGGCAGGCAACGTCGCGGAATGGGTGCAGGATTGGTATAACCCGAACTATTACAGAGAGGCCCCTCTCTCAGACCCTCAGGGACCTTCTCGTGGGGCGATTAAAGCGATGCGGGGCGGATCCTGGCTTAAACCGGCAATCAGTCTTCGCGCGAGTGATCGAGACTGGGGCACGATGGACAGCCGCCCAAGCGGTACCGGTTTTCGCTGCGCCAAAGATGAGTTCTAACAGGATGCTGAAAAAGTCCGCCAGCAGAAAGGAAGGGTGGCCCGGTGAGTCCCCTGTGCTCGCGCAACGCGCGGCCTGGGAAGGCCCTCGTTGGACGCGCGCAGTGGGGGACTCGCCGGGCCACCCTCTTAGGATAAAGTAAACGGGCGAGCTTGGGAGGACTATCTTTGGTCGCTCGCTGCGGCCTTGCCTGCGGAGCGGCGCGTCTTGGCGCGCCGGGGTTGGGAGGGTGAGAACCGTGGCCTTTTTGAGCATCCTGAGGCTATTGTGGCATCAATGCCGTTCTGCGAGATTCCAGTGGGGGTTGATGTATAAACCGAGTTTCCCCGCAGCCTGCCAATGCGGCTTCGACCTGGCGTATCAGCCAGTATGTTTTGCACTCCTGCCATAGGCATATACAGCTACCATTAGGGCTTCGCCAGACGGAAAGAGTAGATATCCATGGACGACACTTATGATTTCAAGGTCTTCGCCGACCAGCTTGCCGACATCGCACGATGGGCCTACCGCAACGGCTGGGCTCCGGCAACCAGCACGAATTACAGCCTGCGCTTGCCTGAACCTGCGGCACCGGCCTTTTGCGCCATCACCAGTTCAGGAGTGGATAAAGAAACCTTCGACCCCGATCAGGTCCTTGCCGTCGACCAGTTTGGCGTGCCAATGAACGGCTGTACATTGAAGCCTTCCGCAGAAACGCTCCTGCACGTCATGCTCTACCACGCGATGGGGGCCGGCGCCGTGTTGCATACTCATTCGCTGGCTGCAGCATTGCTGTCCCGATCTGCCGGAGAGTGCGGTTACCTGAAACTCTCTGGATGGGAATTGCTCAAAGGCTTCGACGGGATCGAAACTCACGATTGTGAGGTTGTCCTGCCGGTGTTTCCAAACTCGCAAGACATACCGGCATTGGCCGCTCACATCGAGACCCGTCTCCCGCGTACGCAACCCTGCTATGGGTTTCTCTTGGCCGGACATGGGCTCTACGTATGGGGAAAGGATATCGCAACGGCGAAGCGTCATCTGGAAGTGTTTGAGTTTCTCTTGCAATGTGAGCGGGAGGTACGAAGCCATGGCTACCCTGCGAATGCCTGACAAGAACATGCTGCTCGCCGATGAGCAGGCGATCCGCCTGTTTCTCGACCAGCGTGGAATCTTCTACCAACGATGGCCGACAGGCACCGGCCTTCCGAGCGACGCGACCGACACACAAGTGCTGGCAGCCTGCAACCACTGGCTCGAGCCCTTCATGGAGAAACATGGGTATCAGACTTCGGATGTCGTACGAGTCACGCCCGACACGCCGAATCTTCCCGCCATCCGGGAAAAATTTCTACGGGAGCACACCCATTCAGAAGACGAGATCCGCTATTTCGTCGAGGGGCAAGGACAGTTCTGGTTCCATAAGGAAGGCGTAGAGGATGAGGTATTCGCCTTGTTCTGTGAGCAGGGGGATCTCGTTTCTGTTCCCGCCAACACGAAGCATTGGTTCGATCTCGGCAACCACCCCAACGTCTGCGCGATCAGAGTGTTCACCAACCAGGCCGGCTGGGTGCCCCAATACACCGAATCCGGCATTGAACAACGCTATCGATAACGTCGGACTATGATTCGCTGCGTACTCATGGATATCGAAGGGACTATTATCTCCGTGGCATTCGTCCGCGAGGTTCTCTTCCCATATGCAAAGCATCGATTAGCAGCCTTCCTGCGAGAGCAACAGGATGTGCCGGCCCTTCGCCAATGGGCGGAAGCCTGTCAGGACACCGTGGCGCAGGAGCTTGGACGACGGCCCTCTTATGAAGAGCTCCCCGGTATCCTCTGTCGGTGGATCGAAGAAGACCGCAAACACCCGGGGTTGAAGGCCATTCAAGGCATGATCTGGCATGAAGGCTACCGAGCAGGCGCCTTTACTCCCGGTCTGTATGAAGATGTGGCTCCTGCGCTCAACCGTTGGCGGAGAATCGGCCTCCAGCTAGCCCTCTATTCTTCGGGATCGGAACAGGCGCAACGTCTACTCGTCGAACATACAACCGACGGCAATCTCACAGCTCTGTTTTCAGACTTCTTCGATACGAGCATAGGAACAAAAACTGAGTCGGCTTCCTACCGGCGCATTAGCCAGATACTCGCCCTCTCCTCTAAAGACATTCTCTTTCTGTCGGACATCGAGGCGGAATTAGATGCAGCCGCAAAGGCTGGCTTCATTACGACACAGATTGTGCGGGCTGGCACCAAGGCAGGCACTGCCCATCCGGTCTGTTCGAACTTCAGCGAGATGGCGTACTTCGATCGTTCAGAACCCCTTCCTTGCTCTTCTGAGCGAACATAGAGAACCTTCGTCGGCGATCTCGCAACGCGGCTCAACGATTTCGCGACGAACCGGCATGAATACTACGGGCTAGATAATCGATCCGCTCGATTCGCACAACCGGCATGATGATACCGAGCCCCTCCTGGTCGTGCGAAAAATCATAGACGATGGATTCTTCTGGAATAAGCCTGCCGGTCATGGCGACATCGACTTCAATCTTCTCACCGTTATTGAGTTTGCGTCGGAGCGCTTCACGCTGGCTGGGATTGGGAATCACCATCAGATTGCCCGGCATATCCTCGGCTTTGAATCGGACCATGCCCCATCTGGTGGCTGTGAAGATCGGTCCTATGGCGATACTAAACCCGCCTGCCGTTGGCTCATAGCGAGACAGTTCTCCAGACCAGAGAAAGGCCACCGTCCACTGCAGTGCTTTCTTCCCCGCACGCTTCGCATCCCGTTCTCGGTTCAGGGCGAACAACCGCTCATCGAGGCCAGAATCATGATGTCCATGACCATAGACCAGGCCCCAGTCCGGAGGATTTCCATCCAATGTGTCAAGAAGCTGCTCAATGGAGTGAGGATCGGTCAGGATATAGGAGTCCGGCGGCAGGACCGTGAAAAGATCCTTGCGCGTGATTGTCAGGAGCGGTCTCGTACCGAGCACGTCTTCAGCCCACCCTTCCCCAGCCGATCCGACGGCCAGGAACAAGACCGTGATGACCCAGAGAGCCCTCATAGCAGACTGCGGAAAAGCTTGGTTCATACGTAAAAACATTTGTAATATCATAGAATGACGACGACGGCATCAATGGCTCAGGATGCTCAAAAAGGCCTCGGTCCTCACCCACCCAGCCCCGGCGCGCCGAGACGCGCCGCTCCGCAGGCAAGGCCGCAGCTCCGTGGCTGACCATCGTTTCACGTTTCACGCCTCACGTTTTACGATTCCTGGGAGCGATGCGAGAACGCCGCTGGCGGACTTTTTCAGCATCCTGATGGGGTGAGATCACTCCGTTGCGTTGGCAACGGCCCGTTCAAAGCTCTGGCGGAGAGCAGTGGCCGCCTGCTGCTCACCAGTCAACACTCCACATTCGATCAGCACTGCCAGACGAGGGCATGGATCAATGCGACGCAAGGCCTGCCTGCTGAGTCCACCGGACTCAATAGCTTTTCTATAGGTATCTAACCAGGAATCGGTCACGGCGCGCAGCCCGGCATCGGTAGGCTTCATCCGACCAAGCATTACTTGATTGAGCAATTTGACGAGCGGGTCGGACTGAGAGATGGTGGCAATGGCACGCTGCAGAGCCTGGTCGCCTGACTCCATATTCAATTCGTGGAACAGGAACCGGGACCACGCGGGTCACCGCAACTTCCGCAGGCGCCTCCACCATTACCTGGCAACACCCAGCCATCTGTGCCGCCGACTCCGAACGAAGAGATTTGTTTCTCCAACTTCGTAGTCTTGCACTTTGGACAGGCAGCTGCTGTTGAGCCATACACCAACAGCTCGAATCGATGATTGCATTCTCCACAGACATATTCGAAGATAGGCATGGATCGTTCTCCTTGTTCAGCGAGACATTATAAGAGCGGGCCGGCCACTTCGCAATCGGGCAGGCTCCAAGGAGTGCTATGTACCAGGAAGAAAAAACTTTTACCCTTCAGTTCAACCTGGAGGCCTCGTTTCCCGACGACTATGAGGGTGAAGAAGACAACCAGGCCTGGGTGCGAGAGTGGGAAGTGCGGATCAAGCCGGATCTGCTCAAGGTGCTATTCGAATCGTTGCGTCAGCACAAATCCTGGCAGACGCACGTACGCAATCGCGGGAAGTCCCCGGCAGATGAAATTGAAATCGTCCTCGCCATGGATTTTTCCAAACCACAAGGATTCAGCCTGTCGTGATGATACCCCCTCCCCTCGGTCTGTACCTCCACATCCCCTTCTGCCGGCAGCGATGCGACTTCTGTGCCTTCTATCTTGAGATTTATCGCGAAAACCGCGCGGAAACCTTTGTCCGGTCCCTCATGCATGAGATCGGACTATCGGAGCAGCAATACGTAACCGCAAGCCGACCCATCCAATCTGTCTATTTCGGTGGCGGCACACCAACGACGCTCGCCGCAAATCAGCTCACCGCAATCCTGTCAGAGGTTCGTAAACATTTCACGCTCACTTCAGACTGTGAAATTACCGTTGAGTCACACCCCTCCACGATCTCCGAACAGGATCTCGTACAACTGTATCAAGCCGGCGTCACCCGCATGAGTTTCGGCGCGGAATCGATGGAAGATGGCGACCTGGCCAGAATCGGACGGCCCGGTGCCGTGAGTGAAACCGTCACGGCAGTGACTCAGGCCAGAGCCGTCGGATTCACCAACATCAACCTTGATTTAATGTATGGGCTGCCCGGACAGAGTCTAGTGGACTGGAAACGGACATTGGCCCACTGTCTGACGCTGGAGCCGACACACCTGTCCGCCTATGCCCTCACGGTCGAAGAAGATACGAGGCTCGCTTCCAACATCCAACGCCAACAGAGCCCAGCTCCGGATGAAGGTCTTCAAATTGAAATGGATGAAGCAACCCAACGGATGCTCGGCGAGGCCGGCTATGAGCGGTACGAAGTATCGAACTATGCCAAACCTGGATATGCTTGTCGGCACAATCTGCTCTATTGGACCAACGGCGAATACCTTGGGTTCGGCCCCAGCGCACAATCCTATCTGGACGGAACAAGATTCGGCAACGTCGCCGACCTCGCAGCCTATGACAGATCGCTCATGACAAGCCGCCTTCCGATTGAAGCATGCACTCGACTTTCGGAGGAAGAACAACTTCGTGACGCAGTGATTTTCGGATTACGCCTCATTCGAGGCATTCCCTCACAGCATCTTCTTCAGCATGCAGCGAACTATGGGCATGCAACCATCACTGAAGAATTACTCGCACAACAATTGATCGAAGTAGACGGTGAGCGCAGCCGACTATCGGGACGAGGGCTCCTCCAGGCCGACACCATAGCCGGGCAGTTGTACTAACAGAACTCTGGTTCATCTGGTTTATTTTGTTTGTCTCGTTTGTTTGGTCGAATCCAACTAACCAAAGAAACCAGACAAACCAAACAAACTTCTCAGACTAACGATCCCGAGGCTCGGTTGACTTTATCCTTCGGTCGGGTGGACACTGAACACCCATCACTTCGGAGCTGCCATGCCTGTCAATATGGACCCGGCCAAAAAGCGAAGTAGGCAGCCGTCGCCCCCAGAGGCAGACTCGTCTCCGTCCGAGCAGAAACCGCCAGTGCCGACACAAGCGGTTCAGTTCGGCGAAGAGACGGAAGAGGATCGCGTGAAGGAATCGGCGGACGCTGAGCTGAAGAATCTGTGGGAGGCCACAGAAGTCATCGACATGGACAAATTCTAGAAGCAAAGAGCATATGGCATATAGCTTATGGCTGGTAGTTGGGGGAAGAACTCGAACAGGACTGTCTGTGTCCCGGCTATACGCTATCAGCTCCGCTCTCGCAGGATGCTCAAAAAGCCTGCCAGCAAGGCCGCAGCCGATGGAAGCACCGGAGGCGTAGCATTTCTCACCCGCCCACCCCAAGCTGCCAAGACAGCTTGTTCGCCACGTGGGCTACGTTGAGGATGCTTTCGAGGTGAGAACGAAGCTCGCGGGCTTTTTCAGCATCCTGTCAGGCTGGTATAAAGAAAAAGGCAATAGCCAGCATCAGGTAGACTCCGATCAACATCACACCTTCCATCCAGTTCGATTCTCCGTCCATCGCCACAAATCCCACGATCAGGACCGAGACCGTCACCGCAGCCACCTCGAACGGTGTGAAGATCAGATCCAACGGCGTTCCGAAGAAATAACTGGCGAAGACGAGCAATGGGGCAACGAGCAACGCAATCTGCAGGCTGGACCCGACCGCAATACCATAGGCAAGGTCCATCTTGTTTTTCAACGCCACCATGACCGCCGTGGAATGTTCAGCCGCATTACCGATCAGAGCGACCAGAATGACGCCGACAAAGACTTGTGTGAGTCCAAGTTGATGCGAAGCCGGCTCCAGCGCCCCAATCAACATTTCGCTCATCAAGGCCACGAGACAGGTCACCACCGTGAGTACCGTAATCGATGCGCGACGGGTCCAGGGTTGCTCTCCGAGGTCCGACGCATTATGGGCCTCTCCGGCAAACAGATGACGATGCGTCTTCAACGTAAACAACAGGCTTGCGACGTAAATGGCGAATAAGACAAATGAGATAGTGAGGCTCAACTTTTGTTCAACCTCGACGCCACGATCGGGGGCGGTCACATGGAAGAGCGCGGGGATGATGAGACCCACAGCAGCCAGGAGCAGGAGACTGGCGCCCATTCCGGCAGCGGTCCGGTTAAACTTCTGCTGCTCGAACTTCACCCCGCCGGCAAACATGGCGACACCGAGCACGAGGAGGATATTGCCCAGGATCGAGCCGGTGAGAGAGGCTTTGACGACATCGTGAAGGCCCTCGCGCAGAGCCACCAATGCGATAATCAATTCTGCGGCATTGCCGAGCGAGGCATTGAGTAGCGCGCCGATACCGGCGCCGACATGGGTCGTCAAATGCTCGGTGGCCCGTCCCAGCAGGCCCGCCAGCGGAATAATGGCCAGTCCAGCCGACACGAAGACCAGCAGTGGATCGGCTCGAAGGACTTCGAGCGCGACCGTCACCGGGACAAAGATGAGCAGGAAATCAAGCCACGACGTGAAGAGATATCGCACGCGCAAACCCTAACATGACGGTGAAACTTTGTCGATAAATCAACCCCATGCCCTGTTCTACCCCTTTCACCTCTGCCACCCGGAAACCTTGACCAGGCTCCTGGCTCGCTTTGCGACAGTCCACTTTCGCGACTTCATGGCATTGCAATTGACCCCCATGTCCGGGATGACGGCATTCCAAGACCGGATGGGTATGAGCTTTCCAGACCTCGTCGACTCCGGACGCCTCGTGCAGGGCTATGATGTGAGTGGGCCGCTTTCACCGGCTTTGGCAGCCGCTATCGATCGCGACCTGCGCGACCCCCTTTGGCGCGCGCGCTTTCACCACGCGCTTCGCCGGGACCGCCGCCTTCAACGTGGTCTGTTCGAGCCATCCCACAGTCTTCGTATCGGCGACAGTCTCGTGCCAGGCCCTGCCGCACTCCTACGCCTCATGGACGATTCGTTTAGACAGCAGGGCTATGCTCTCGATCAGGTGAGAGCCCTCTCGAAGAAGAGCCTCACCCTTGAAGAGGGATACCACTATGAATATGGGCTCGCCCTCGTGAAAACATCCGCCTCACTCGTCTATACACAGACCCTCGCCCTGGCCAACCAGCTGCAACCGGTCACAGACTCCCCCGCTCATTTCACGCTCTATGCGCAATCGTGTGTCCGAGAACGTTGGCCGAAAACCAATCTCCTGCTTATCCGGGTAGGCTATTAAAAATTACAACCAAGTCTGTTAGTATTCGTCTCCATGGCCGGTACAAAGACCCCCTTCGCAACCCCCGTCCCGACAGAGACCACCAGCACCGACACCAGTGCTGGGGTCGATGCGCGTGTGATCGTATTCAATTGCGAGTGTCATACCTATGAGCAGGTCATCGCGCTCTTTTGCCAATATATTCCTGGCATGAACCCCACAAAGGCCTTTGAGCTTGCGTGGAAAATCGACCATGATGGGGAAGCCATCGTGTTCGCAGGTACGCTAGCAGAAGCGGAAGACATCGCCGCAAAACTTGGGGGAGGAGGGCTACGAGTAGCCGTGCAATAATTGCAGGCTCCTCGCTACTTCTTGTGTTTCTTTGCTGCGGCCTTGGCTGATTGAACTTTTGCTTTTACCTTCGGCTTAGCTGTTGTCTTCGGCTTAGCTTTTGCCTTCGAAACAACGGGATGCGATTTGGCTTTCGCAGGTGTAGCTTTTACTGGAGCCGGCTTCGCATGTTTAAGCTTCGGTGAAGCGGGCTTCACAGGCGCAGTCTTCTTGCCGTGTCCTCCCGACCCACCCTTCACTGGCTTCCCTTCCGCAAGTTGAGCCTGAAGTTTGTGTGTCGCGGATGTTTTATTCATCTTCGTCACCATATCGCCACTGTAAATCCGCACTTGATACAGCTCTAAGAGCTTACCAATGGCCTTCTGATCGCCTCTCTTCGCGGCATTCAGCAACCGGCGGCGATGGTTCATCTCTTCTTCTTCAGTATGGGAAGCAGCCCGTCGTTCCATGTCTGTCCTTTCGTTCTACGTGGGCATAGAGCCCTCGCGCGGCGCAGTATACCCGAATTATTTAATGGTTTCTATCACCTTCGCAGGATGGCGCGCGAGACCGGCAGGAAAGGTGAGACGGACGAGGGTTCGAGGTTCGAAGTTCGAGGCTTTCGGAACATCGAACCCCGAACTTCGAACTTTTGATCTCGCCTCTGCTAACGCTTGTGGCACGTTTTGCCCCAAGCGTATAATGCGCCACTAGCTTGACAACTCGATTCACGAAGGAGACTACCCAATGGAACATCAGAAGCCGAATCAGCCCACCGTCGCCGACGATCCCAAGGCCCGCGAGATACTTCGCCGCGCCTTCGACAACACCGCGCGATGGCAGAAGGAATTTACGGGATTCACCGCCGATCTTACCGTGAATGTGAACGGGAAGGAAACCAGTGGGCACGTTATGGTGAAAGGCCCCCGGGAGGTGTCGGTCCAACTGGGAGAAGCCGATGTGCAGAAGTGGGCACAGGAACAGCTCGGCATGATCGCGGTCCACCGCGGCCCAAGAACCTTCGAAGAGTCGGACGGCAAATACTCATTGACGATGGAGGAAGATGGGCATCCATTCGGCACGAAACTGATCATTCATGGGTCAAACTCGTTTTATCGCGTCAAAGATAATCGCATCACCCAGATCAATCGCAAGATGGCGCACCCCGGCATGACACCCTTTGCCTTTACGATCAACGTCGAAGAAAGCTCCGTCACCCAAGACCAGAAGAATCTGACAACGAAGTACAGCGTGTACTACTATTCACCCATCGATGGGAAGCTCAACAACGTGGAAAGCTTCACCGACACCCATGTGCGCGTTGGATCATCGGACTTGCCTGCCACCCGCCGCATCATTACATATGAAAATGGTGAAGTAATCGTAAAGAACTTGACGTTCACGAATCACAAACTGATCTAAGCATGGATCTGAGAAAGAATTTCCCTCGTAGCATGCGCGTGAAGATGGAAGGGTATGTCCATCTCGCGCGCATGATCGACAAGTGCCGCGCCGTGCTGGCCAAGACCGAGGGGGAATACATCTACCCCTGCCCCATGGACGACCGGCTCATGAAATTCGCCGGGATTACGGACAAGGAATTCACCGCAACCGTGAAGGCCAATCCCACTGACAAGGGCGTGGCCCGATGGTTCAAGACGGCCTCAAAGCCTCATCCTCAGATAGAATTAAACGAGTGGAATGAGATGATGTTGACGCGTGGACCAAGCACGCCGGATAAACAGAAGTATTTCAACAAACTCCGCGACGCTGTCGATCCCTCCAGAACCGACCTTACTGCCTGGTTAGACCTGCAAGATTTGGAAGAAGGGCGGACCGTTCCCAAGCGAACGACTCAGGCTCGTTAGCGCTTCACGTACCACGGCCCTTCAAATCGCTCACCCTTCGCAACCACCCGTAATTACTTCCATTTCAGCGTGCTGTCCGTTGATTTTTTAATTCAGAAGCGGTATTTCTCTGCCACCAGATAACCTACCTTCCTGCCGTGAGAGAAAACACATGGCCCTGCCAGTATTGAGCCAACAGGTTGAGCAAAATATTCAGCTGATCCGTGGCCACCGAGTGATGCTGGATACAAATCTGGCCAAACTCTATGGCGTTTCCACAAAAAGACTTAACGAGCAAGTTCAGCGCAACAGAAAAAGATTTCCATCAGATTTTATGTTTCAGCTGACTACCGACGAGTTAGATCGTTTGAGGTCGCAATTTGCGACCTCAAAAACTGGACCAGGAGGAAGGCGCTACCGCCCCTACGCTTTCACAGAACAAGGCGTGGCCATGCTCTCAAGCGTGCTGCATAGCGAGCGCGCAATTCAAGTGAACATCGCCATCATGAGAGCCTTCGTTCAGCTTCGAGAGATAATCGGCTCGAACAAGGGGCTTGCCAGGCGACTCAATGAACTGGAAAAGAAATACGACAGTCAGTTCCGGATCGTTTTCGAAGCAATTCGGGAACTCATGGCGGAGCCAGAGCCCAAGGTCAAACGAATCGGGTTCAAGACCTAACCGCCTACACAGTCGATCATTCCGAAACTCACCTCACGAGTTAAACTAACCTCCAAGACCTGGAAAAGGCCGGACCATTCCTCGCCGATCCCAACCCACGCCAAAGCTTTCAGAGTCTGACTCAAGACAGAGACGGGATGGAGCCTGATGATCTTCTGTGCTCGCGCAACGCGCGGCCGCGGAAGGCCCTCGTTGGACGCGCGCACGATGGAACCCGCCTGGCCACCCTTGATTCTCTCAGTCCTACAGATGGAGACTCAAGAGAAGCGGATTCGAACGATTGCCGAGTCAGTCAAGTCCTCAACGTCCTCTGTCCACAAAACCTGCAAGAATTTAGGCCCCAATACCCTCGAAATTCCAGCCTGCAAAAATTAGCCGCTCTGTGTTCTTAAATCAGATGACTCAGGGACAGTGATTTGTATTCGTATGCCCTGTGTTACTAGCACGGAGCTGCCTGCCTGCGCATGTTCGCTAGTCTGACTCCTCACAATTTTTAACGCAATTCCGGTGCTCAGCTTCATCCACTTCGTGGCGCCGGACAGGAGTGAGTACGAACGCGCCCATATGACCGAGGGGGTCAATCCCAAAGCCTACGATTTGTCCCTTATTATTGATGGCTGTGGCCTGCACAAGAGTCCACCCTGATCCACTGGCATCCAGAAGGCTATTGAGGTCCATCATCGACCCCTTCCTATACAGAAAGGCGTGGTCTAGTCCGCCACTAGCCATAGTGGCATATCCAACTACCTGTCCGGCATCATTGATGCCGTTAGCCGTGCTGGATGCCCCCCCCAATATTGTGCCGAGACTTTTCATCGTCCCATTTTTATAGAGAAAAGCCAGCCGCGTCAGATCATTAGTGGCGTTGGAATATCCGACTATATGTCCGGCCTTATTGATGCCGGTAGCTGAACTGAAGTTCCCACCCAATGAGCCGAGGCTCGTCATCGTTCCGTTGCTATACAAAAATGCCTGCGAACCGGCATTTCCGACCACATGTCCGTGAGCATTGATGCCGTACGCTACACTGTTTGACCCGCCCAACGTGCCGAGACCTATCATTGTTCCATTGCTATACAAAAAGGCCTGCGAGGTTGCATCACCGGTGGTACTGGCAACTCCAACCACCTGCCCGGCCTTATTGATGCCGTATGCGATACTGGTCGTCCCCCCCAACGTGCCGAGGTCCGTCATCGTCCCGTCGCTAAAGAGAAAGGCATGTTGCATTACGTTATTCGCGGTATAAGCCGCTCCAACCACCTGTCCGGCCTTATTGATGCCCTGTGCGATACTGGTCGTCCCGCCCAAGGCGCCAAGGCTTGTCATCGATCCATGGTTATATACGAAGCCCTGAGTCATCGTGTTATCAGCGGTAGCGGCATATCCGACCACTTGCCCGGCATGATTGATGCCATAAGCTACGCTGTTTGGACGACCCAATGTGCCGGGAGCAGTCAAGCTATAGAGCTCGGCGTGAGCCGGAGCTCCTATCAGAAGACCACCGCTCCACGTGAGCAACCCACACAGCGCAATGCTCCAACTCAACAGAGACCAGTTGATAGGTGTCATGGAACTCCTCTTCGTTGGCCCGGAGACTCTTACTCCAGAAGGTGATGACTGCGCCGTACAAAACCTGCGGGGTGGGCCGCCAGCGGAGGAGGCATACCAGGCGATTTGCCCCGCATCATTGATATCAGTGCCACGCTTACGCTTAAAGTACCCAGTTCGGTCAGACCATAGAGTTCGGCCTTGACTGGCGCCCCCATGAAGAAGACAGGCCCTCAAAGAAGTAGGCAGCAAAGCCCGATACCCTATCTCAAGCACTGTCGTGTGACAGGTTCCACGATGTGCTTGTTCGTATTGGTATACCGGAAGGGCTCACCCAAGAGAATAGGTGATTTGTACGACCCCGCCAATCGATGACCGGACAGCCCTGTCTCGCCCCACAACCTCTCTCCGAGCCTGTTAGAGGTTAGCGATCCTCAATTACAACAACATCAAGAACGTGTCTGGATCGTGTAACATAGTCACGGCGAAGCGCCTCGAACCTAGTCGATTCGGAAGCAGACAGAAAACTATTCCAAAGGCCACACGTGCCTCTTCAGACGATCCATACACATTTGTTTTGGGAACAGGTAGAAGGATACGTCAAAGCTCTAGTGAGGAGGAGAAAACGAGGACATTCTGAATTTTCAGAGAGAAGCTACTGTGACCGAAGCTTGACCTTGTCCTTCATGTTCGTACGGAAAGTCAGACCGTCTTTCAATGGATGGAGCGAACGAGCACTGCGCATCTAGCCTCTCCCTTGAGGGCGGACTGGATCGTCTCCCACTACGCGTGGCCTCTCAATCCTCAACTTCATTTTCAAGGGTGGCCTGGTCGATCCTCGATTGCGCGCGTCGAACGAGCACATTCCTCTCGTGCGCGTTCCGCGAGCAGGAGGACGACCAGGCACCCTTCTCCTCCCACGCGTTGCACGAGCACAGGAGACCATCTAGCCTGCCTCTCCTGTTCTCTCATGTCCTGAATCCGATGCGGCGGGATTTTGACGTGGGCTCCGCCATCAATTCACGAATGGCCTCGAACACAACTTGAAACTGGCCATCATACTTCTTTTCCAGATCTGAGAGGCGTCGGGCAAGGACTTTGTTCGAACTGATCATCTCGCGCAGGCGAACAAAGGTGCGCATAATGGCGATGTTCACCTCGATGGCGCGCTTGCTTCGCAACACGCTGGATAACATTGCGACGCCCTGTTCGGTAAAGGCATAGGGATAGGCTCTACGGAGACCGCCCCAACTTGAAATCACAATTTGTGATTTCAAGTGGTTAAACTCCTGCTCCGTCAGTTGAAACATGAAGTCGGCTGGAAATCGGCCCCTGTTGCGTTTCACAGCCTGGATAAGCACACGCGGCTGAGCGGCATAGAGATCGGCAAGGTCTGTGCTCAGCATGACTCGATGACCACGAATGACGAGGATTGTCTGCTCAATTCGTTCACGAGGTACCAGAGCGCTCATGCTTCTCCTCCGCTATGCGAAATCCACCACGAGGCTGACAATAGATACCCTGTTCATTCTATAAAATCAACGAACGGAAAACGAAAATGGAAGCATTACTCTAGAGGATAGGGTGTCAATCGCCGCAGTAAAGAAAAGATGCCCGGGCCTCTATGAAAG
>JANNIV010000101.1:0-1881 GCA_031405355.1 Nitrospira sp. | reverse complement strand
GCGGACACGGATTTTTCCGGTCCGGTCGAGAAGCATGAGCGATTGCGCCACTTCTCGATAGGGAACATGCTGCTCGTCAAAGGTGTCAAAGGTCAGATCTAAAACCCGCGCGCGGCGCGAACGATCCTCCGCCGGTTCTGCAACAAACAGCCCCAGCCAGGTGGTGTGCCGCTTGCTCCCCAGTGAGCGGCCGTTTCCATAGAGCAGTCCGAGATACGCATAATTCTCACGGAAGAGCCCGGCATTGAACACCAGGTCGTGGCCGGTTCGTTCTTGCCATTGGCGAATATCAAGCGGGTCCGAGAGCCCCTCCTGCTGATAGTAGTGCACGAAAAAGCGATAGCGATCGGGATCGATTTCGATGGCGATCAACGGTGCGACGTCAGGACATTGTGCCTGAGGATTCCAGGTGGAGATGGATAAGCCCTCTCCGAGTCGATCCTCTGTGAGGGTTTGAGCCGTCGCTGCTGTAGGTCCGCTGGATAGGACAAAGATGATACCCAGCAGGATGCGGGCGACAGAGAAGAAAGAGTGAGACCGGTGGAGGCTGTTGTCCCGTACCATAGTGTCTCAGGATCCAGTATAGAGAGCGCCGATATGGAGCGTCAAATCATTCGAGGACAGGGGCAACGGCTTCGACATGAACCCTCACATGGCTAGCGCGGGGCTGGCTTGGGTGTCGAGGGGGTATCGCCAGCCTTGTCCGATGGCATGCGGGCATCGAGCAGATTTCGGACCGAGCTGGCAAGGACCTCAGGAGTGAAGGGCTTTTGTAAAAAACTGGTGGTGCCTTCTTCCTGTCCGGCCATGATGCCGACGTCATCCATATACCCCGACATGAACAGAGTGCGTAACTCAGGATTGATGACGGAGAGATGTTGTGCCAGTTCCCGTCCGCCCATGCCGGGCATAACGACGTCTGTCAGAAGGAGCTGAAACGATTCTGCTTGCTGCGTCGCCAGCAGGCAGGCTTCGACCCCGTTCTTGGCTTCTACGACTTTATAACCCAGCTTCCGCAGCTCGTCTCGCACCAGCGTCCGTACGCTTGGTTCATCTTCCGCCAAGAGAATCGTTTCTGTGCCTCGCTGAGGCCGTCCCGATGGGTGAGTCGGCGTCGTGGTTTGGATGTCGGACTCGACGCTTGGGAAATACAGATCGAAGCGTGTACCGTGGCCCACACGGCTGGTGACGTCGATGGCCCCGCCGCATTGAGTGACAATTCCATACACTGTGGAGAGGCCTAGCCCAGTGCCTTTCCCCTCCCCCTTCGTGGTGAAGAATGGTTCAAAGATATGGGATTGTGTTTTGAGGTCCATGCCACAGCCGGTATCGCTGACAGCCAGCCGAATATAGGAACCAGGCTGTAACGGAGCGATGTGGTAAACCGGACTACGGGTCAGTTCGACCTGGGCCGTTTCGATCGTGATCGTTCCGCCCTTCGGCATGGCATCCCGCGCATTGACGACAAGGTTGACCAGAACCTGTTCAAGCTGGGTTTGGTCGCCACGCAGCCGCCCGTTCTTCAGGTCGAGTTTAATCACAAATTGTACGTCTTCGCCGATGAGGCGGCGTAGCATGTTTTCCAGACTTGTGACCGCGGTATTGAGAGACAGAATTTTCGGGTCCGTTGACTGCTTGCTGCTGAACGTGAGCAGTTGTCGGATCAGCGACGCGGCCTTTCCGCCGGCCTTCAATGTTTCTTCGATCTTTCCTTGAAGGGGGTGTTGAGGGCCGAGTTCTGTCAAGAGGACTTGGCTGTAGCCCATGATGATGGTCAGGAGATTATTGAAGTCATGCGCGATTCCTCCGGCCAACCGGCCAACTGCTTCCATCTTCTGGGATTGTCGAAACTGTTTCTCGCTCTGCCGAAGGGCCTCTTCC
>JANNIV010000100.1:0-4912 GCA_031405355.1 Nitrospira sp. | reverse complement strand
GCAGAAGCCGAGTAATTGGGTATGAGGCTCGGTGGTGAAAAGGCGAGACTCGGTCGGGACTCCGATAAGAAGTCCTTGGCGAGGCCAACAGCCCGGGAGCACAGTCATGAAATGTGGATTGCGGAGCAAGGCTGCCGTTGTGAACTCTCTCCGGTGATGTGGCGTAGATGTCATCATAACGAAAAGTTTTGAGGACTAGGAGGCACTCACAGAGTAAATTCATAAGGCCATCCGAGTCAACAGAGGTAAGACACTTAGCTCATAGAGTGTACTGAGCAGGTCGAGAAAGGATTTTCAGAATGAGTGCGAAAGGATCCGCATTGGTTCTGAAATATCGGCAACGTGTCTCAGAGGAGCCAGGCTAGCAGGATGCTCAAAATGACATCCTTCTCACCCGCCCAACCCTGGCGCGCCAAGACGCGCCTTTTCCCAAACAAGGCCGCAGCGAGCGACCAAAGATTGATCTTTCCAAGCTTGTTCACTCTCTCTTCAGGGATGGGGGCTGATTGATCTTCCACTGCGCGCGTCCAACGAATGCTGGTTTATCTGGTCTATCTCGTCTATCTGGTTTGTCTGGTTGATCGGACTGGAAATTCATTCAGAAGAACCAGACAGACCAGAAAGACCAGCCAACCAGACAGACGAACCGGGCGCGTTGCGCGAGCACAGAAGATCATCAGGCTCCATCCCCTCCCCTTTTTCAGCATCCTGCTAAAGGAATTTCGCTTTGGCCAAGACCAAGATCTGACCTGCCGCATCGCCTATGGAAGTGGCGATGGTGTCGATCCTGAGATCCGGATTGAGCGGCGCTTCATAGGGAGATTGGAGTCCCGGAACCGTCAGAGAGTCTCCCTGCTGACCCTTTCGGTAAGTTCCTTTCTGATCACGCTCCATGCAGGTCGCGAGGGGACATTCCACAGAAACCTCGATGAAGCGAGGAATTACTGACTTCGCAAAGTCCCGATAGGCCCGGCGGTTGGCCGTCGCATCGAAGACCACAATCACACCATGCGCCACGAGCTTCTGTCCGGTGAATACCAAGGCCCGATAGAAAAGATCCCGCTCCGCTTCTGAGAAGGTCGGTATCGGCGTGATGACCTTCCGCACCTCATCGGATTCCAACACCTCGACCGTCAATCCGAGCCCTTCGAGCTGCGGCTTCAGGGCAGAGACAATTGTGCTCTTGCCCGAGGCCGGCAGGCCGGTGATCCAAATGGCGAAAGCTAACCCGTGAGGGGTGAGGGGTAAGGGGTGATCAGGAATAGCTTGTTCGTTCATCGTACTCGCTCATCATAGATCACTCACGCCCTTCACTCCCGGCAATATTCGTTCACCCGCGACGGATCGAAACACGGCTCATCCAACACATGCTCGATAAATCGGAAGATGGTCCGACGCACCTCGATCGACAGTTTGGGGTACCACAGAGGACTCGCCAAGACTAACCCTCGAAATGCAAAGAATGGGGCGGCTGACTCTGTGATCGCCTCATCGTGACTCGCCTCCACATAACTGTCCCAAAAGAGTCGGAACAGCACTTCCAACGGCCCTTTCAGAGAACCCCAGCGACAGAGTGAGAAGAACAGATAGTTGATCGTCATCGAGGTCACATCGTCTGCCGGTTCCCCCCACTCCCCTCGTGACCGGTCAAGCACTGAAAAATCCGTTCCTTTCCGGAACAAGACATTCCAGGGGTGAAAATCCCCATGGACCTGCGACAAACGCTGGGCCTCCCCGCGCAGACGCCAACGCCAGCGATTACAGGCTTCTTCGATCCCGCGCAAGAGATCCTCCGAGATGAATTCGTAACGATCCGGATAACTATCGGTCAATCCCATAATACATTCGCCGTGACCGATCAATTCCCTGAGCCGGCGTCGATAGAGGGCGGGATCGCGCTGTTTTCTGGAATGGATTTTCGCCAGGTAGAATGCCAAGGCCCTCGTCCGTTCCCGATCCTGTTTCCGGAGCCTTCCACCCTTGGCCAATCGTTCCAGATCGAGATGATAGCTGGCCCCCTCCATCCATTGCGTGAGAACAAAAAACTCCTCCGCCGTCGCGACCGACATCAGTTGTTGATCGGATGTAAAAGCGCCAACGTCCAGCGCCTGTACATGTCGCGGCAACCGTCCATAGGAGTCATAGTCCCACAGAATCGCCTGGGCCCGATCCGCCGGATGCTCATGGCCGAATGGCCCCGGCTTCATGGTCTCAAGTACGGCAGACTGCACGAGGCGGCCAATGCGGAACGTCAACTTGACCGGCGTGCCATAGCCATACTGTTTCTGTGCCCCCTTCGAACTGGCCTTGCCGATCACCTCATAGGACAGCAACGTGACCGCGGGGCCGAAGCGAACACGGAGGTACTGTTCAAGAGAATGTTTCCTCAACGTCGGCATACGACCTGAGCTTCGCAAGTCATGTTCCAGGCAGATAGCAGGCAAGGGGCACGAGGTCTGGGGCAAGTGGTAGGAGATTGACCCGAATTTCAGCCCCTAGCCTCTAGCCTCTCGCCCCTTGCCCGTTTTTTCCACTGGCGCATTGAGCTTCACTGCCAAGGGGCAACTGAGGAGAAATGCGACACTCGAAGCCAAGGCCAGAGGCAAGTGGCGTGGGGTTAGAGGTAAGAATAATCAGGCCCCTAGCCTCGCGCCTCTGGCCCCTCGCCTCCTTCTGAGGCGGGCACATCGCTTGCTGATACCAACCAGCAACTGGTTGATCTGGTTTGTTTGGTTGATTTGGTTCATCTGGTTAGTTTCATTCAGCCAAATAAACAAGACAAACCAAACAAACCAAACGAACAAGAGGAGCAGCAAAATGGTTTCACATCAAGAGAAAATCAGCCATGCCCATGTATGACTACAACTGTCTGGACTGCGGAAAGGAATCGTTGGTGGTCTTGACGCTGAAGGAACATGAATCCACCAAAGTGACATGCCCGAAATGCGGGAGCAGCAACATGAAGCAGCTTTATACGTCGTTTGTGGCCCACACGACAAAGAAAAGCTAGCAGGATGCTGAAACAGTCCGCTTGCCTAGTTCATTTGGTTTGTTTGGTCTATTTGGTTTGTCTGGTTGAGTGAAACTAAGCAGATAAACAAAACAAACCAGATCAACCAGATGAACCAGACAGACCAGAAATTTTCCACAGCTATTTAGGAGGCGTGATGCGAATTTTCTCCCGGAGCATAACAGCCACTCTGAGCATGGGACTCATCGGTCTCCTGTCCGTTCCTCTCGTCCACGCACAAGATTATCCGACCGATAGCACACGCGGCAAAGCCGTATATCAGCGCCATTGCCAAGCCTGCCACGGTGTCGGAGGCTTGGGGGATGGACCTGACGCGAAGGCTCTCAAAGTAGCACCGGCCAATTTCCACCGCTTCTCGTCTTTCCTGAAATCCGATGAAGAATTACTACGGACCATCGAGCACGGGGTCGTCTTCAGCCCCATGCATTCATGGCGAGGCCAGTTGACGGACGGAGAGATGCAGGATGTGGTGTCCTACGTGCGTCTACTATCCCAGCAGGGGCGGTAACAGGATGCTCAAAACCCGTGAAGCGTATCTCGTTGGGGATAAGAGCGTATGGCTAATGGCGTATAGCACGGACAAGAAGCGCACGTTTTTTTCGTATCGCTTGTGCCATTAGCTATATGCCATATGCTCTTTTCTTCGGGTGAATGACGTACGACGATGACGTCCATTTTGAGCATCCTGCAAAGAATTTTTCTCAAGGAGACACCTAATGAACAGAAGAAATGCCAGAGTCTGTGCTGTCCACGCGGTGTTGGTCGGGGTTCTGGCCATCAGCATACCGGCCATCACCCATGCGGCAGAACCGAGCCATACAGGAAGTCAGCCCACACGCTGCGACAGCCCGTACAAAAATAAACCTGTTCCGCCCAAGCAGCTGCGGGCGATCGTGAAATCGCATGGACAGTGGCTCGAACAGCGTGAGAACCCGGAATATCAACGCGCGGATCTGTGCCGGGCAGACTTGCACCAGGCCGCGCTTACAGGTGTCAATTTAGAACGAGCACAGCTGGAAGAAGCGATCCTCCGCCAGGCGAATCTGTACCAAAGTAATTTGTCTCAAGCGAGTCTCTCGGGAGCTGACCTCACAAAAACCGACTTGAAAGACAGTAACCTGATGGGAGCCGATCTCCGGCATGCGCGATTGTCGAACGCCGATCTCTCCCGTGTGATTGGCGATGAAGCGGCGCTCTATAACGCCATCCTGACCGGAGCCCGATTACAGGAATCTACTTTCGAGCGGGCCCATTTTGAGGGAGCGGACCTCACCTCAGCTGACCTAACCGACGCCAACTTCGTGGATACCTATTTCTACGGCGCCAACCTCTATCGAGCGACATTGTCCGGAACGGATCTTATGGGGACCGATCTTCGCCGAACAGTCTTGACCGAAGTCAACGCGCGCAACGCAAATTTTCAAGGCGCTCTGCTCGATGGGGCCCAACTGAACGGCGCTCGTCTGGTCGAAGCGGATCTAGAAGGCGCCTATCTGGACGAAGCCAATCTGACGAAGGCCAGCCTGCGAGACGCGCTGCTACGCGGAGCCGATCTCCGTTTTACGAACCTGCAATCGGCAGGCTTTCAGCAGGCCGATCTGGAGGGGGTAAACTTCGAGGGGGCGCGTCTCGTGAAGACGAATCTGCAGTCTGCCAACCTCAGAATGGCAATCTTCTACCACGCGAATCTCGACCAGGCGGATTTCCGAGATGCGCGGCTGCCCCACGCGGTGCTGATCGGGGCAAGAGGAATAGGCACGATCTTCACCAAAGCCGACCTGAGCGGTGTCTATGCGCCGAAGGTCTCACTTCAGCGCGCGCAATTTAATGAAGTGAATCTGGAGTCGGCCAATCTGGTCGCAGCTGATTTGAGAGGCTCCA
>JANNIV010000099.1:0-5976 GCA_031405355.1 Nitrospira sp. | reverse complement strand
CCCTCAAGTATCCGAAAAGATAACCGATACTACTGGCGGAGAGTTCCATTTTTTACCGAGTTCGACTCGCCTACGCATCGCGTTCTCGATGTGTGTACCGGTCCTTGAAAGGTAGAACTTCCGATGAACTTATCTCAAGAGGAACCAGCCGGGATCGCAGCGCCAGTGGATTTTTCGGCGGCGCTTCGCTGGGTCGATGACGATCGAGAGCTGCTCACTGAGCTCATCGAAATATTTCTTGAGGACTGCCCCAAAAGACTACAGGAGCTCGATCAAGCAGTAAAAGAAGGCAATGCGAGTAGGGTCCGTCAGGCCGCGCATAGTTTGAAAGGCATGGTCGCAGGTTTTGACGCCAACTCGGCCCATGGCCTTGCGGCTGAGATGGAGGGCCTGGGTAAGGCCGGTGACTTGTCGAAGGCGTTGGGCCTCCTTTCAACGTTGCAGCTCGAATTCTCCCGC
This sequence comes from Nitrospira sp., assembly GCA_031405355.1. GTDB lineage: Bacteria > Nitrospirota > Nitrospiria > Nitrospirales > Nitrospiraceae > Palsa-1315. The sequence goes on along the minus strand of JANNIV010000099.1, from coordinate 5,517 downwards.
GTCATGAATTACCTTAAGACGGCGGACTGGCGAGGAATGAGCTGACAACCGCCGGCAGTCACGCGCGCGCGCGCATCGAAGATGGGATGAATAGATGACGAAAATTGTCGTCGCTGATGATGACCGGATGTTCCGCAAAGCTGCTGAAACCACCCTGCGCCGGCAGGGATATGCAGTGACCACCGCATCCGATGGGGAAGAAGCCCTTCAACTCATCCGGGCTGAGCGGCCTGATATTATCGTCCTCGATCTGATCATGCCTAAACTGCAAGGATTCGACGTCCTCCAAGTTCTGAAACAGGATTCCCTCACAGCCGCCATCCCGGTGATCGTCTTAAGCAGCCTGACGCAGGAGCAAGATAAACAGGAGGCTCTGGACCTCGGAGCCGTCGCATACTTCAATAAGACCACCTTCTCGCTCAGCGAGCTTGTGAAGCAAGTCGAGACCACGCTCACCAAAGGACAAGAGTCATGTCAGAGTTGAAGGTCAGCGACGAGGAACTTCAATCGCTCCTGGTGGAACAGCTCGGAGTGATCGAGCAAACGGACTTCGACCGGGCAAGCACGCTCGCCCAACGGCTCAGAACTCCCCTCGTTCATACGCTTGTCGAGCAAGGCCGTATCCCACAAGCGTTCTTGCTGGATCAACTTGCCCGCAGCTGGAATGTCGGATTTGTCGACCTGACAATCGGCCACGTGAAAGGGGACATTGTCTGCACGATACAGGAAACCTTCTCGCGTAAACATATCCTCATGCCCTTCGACCGCGACGGCGATCAACTCCACGTCGCCATGGCGGATCCTCGCGAACGAAACGTCGTGAGTGAGATTGAACGTGTCACAGGGCTGCGCGTCAGTCCATTCCTCGCGACGGAAGCATCTATCAGACGAGCGCAACTGCTGTACAAGAAAGAACTGCGAGAGATCTTAGACCGCGCGACCAGCGAAAAAACAACCGACCTCATATCCGCAAAACAGCAAGATGGGAACGACTCGACGATCGTGGACGCGGTCCAACGCCTCCTCCTGTACGCAGCTGTTACACGAGCGTCGGATATCCACATCGAGCCATTCGAACTTGAAACCGTCGTCCGTTACCGCGTAGACGGCGTAATGAGAGAAGTCTTCAGCCTCACGCCATCGCTTCAGCTCCCCCTCATCTCACGGATCAAAATTCTGTCTGGTATGCGTATTGACGAGCGGCGCTCTCCGCAGGACGGTCGATTCGAAGCCAACCTCGACGGCTTTAAAATCGATCTCCGTGTCGCGTCGATTCCCACACAATGGGGAGAAAAAGTCGTCCTCCGAATCCTGTCAAAGGACAATGTCATCATCGACTTAGAGGATCTGGGACTCGTGCCCCACGATTATCAAATTATCCTCCGGAATATCATGAAACCATTCGGGATGATCCTGATCACCGGCCCGACCGGATCGGGCAAGTCCACAACGCTCTACGCCATGCTCATGCGGATCGGAACGGAGCGCCAAAACATTGTCAACATCTCAACCATAGAAGAACCGGTCGAATACTCGATTCCGAGGGTCAACCAGACCCAAGTCAATCATCTTGCGGGTGTTCAGTTTTCCACGGGTCTGAAAGCGCTGCTCCGCCAGGATCCCGACGTCATCATGGTCGGAGAGATCCGCGATAAAGAAACTGCCGAAATCGCAGTCCAGGCTGCCTTGGTTGGGCGGCTCCTCCTGTCCACGCTTCACACGAACGACTCAACCGGGAGCGTCCCTCGCTTACTCGACATCGGTGTGGAACCATATCTGTTGTCTTCGTCCCTGACCCTCGTGGTCGCCCAACGGCTCATCCGCAGGATCTGCAAGAACTGCCGCGAAAGCGTGACGCCCAGCACCAGAATCCTCGAATCCATCCAATCCCGGACGGACTTCTCTGAAACGATCGAAGTATTACAGCGGCAAGGCGTCCTGCGTAAGACGCACGATGGACTGGCAGGAGTCAGACTCTACAAGGGGAAAGGGTGTGCCCAATGCCAGGGAAGCGGTTTCACCGGTCGAGTCGGCCTGTTTGAGATCTTCGAAGTCGATGAGGACATTCGCGATTTGATCATGCAGCGGAAGCCGGCATCGTTTATCCGCTCGACTGCGATCATGAAAGGGATGAAGACGATGTTTCAGGATGGGCTGGCAAAGGCGTTCATGGGCGAAACGACCATTGAGGAAGTCTTCCGCGTGGCCCTGTAACCCGCATGATTCATGCGCGCTTCTGCGCCAATCGCCAATGCCTGATTCAAGCGAGACGGGCGGGAAACGCGCGATCAGCACGACTGGCTCCATCGTCAGTGAGCACAATGAAGAGGTCTATTCAGCGGCCCGCTCGTGCTGCGACAGCAAACGGATAGAAATAGCGATCCAGGCTAGCCAAGTCGCTCCCATATTCTTTCCCGCCCAGCATCGCATCACACAACAATTCCCGCACACGTGTCAGTTCCTTCCTTCGGCCTTTCCATCGAGGATCTCCGATCGTCAGATCGAGCAGCTCTAACGCACGGACGAATGCCTTCTGACACAGTGGCGGATCTTTTTCCTGCCATCGATGAGCACGGGCAACGTCACTGCCGACATTGGCCAGTTGCTCTACGAGAGGCAACGTCTGCCAACGTCCTGCAGCTAAACTCGCATGCTGAGAAGACATCTTCTTAGCTTCCTACCAGCCGGTCGACGATCCTTGTAACCGCTTCTCGTATTTCAGAACTTTCCACGTATCGTGAGCGGTTCCCACCGGATGGACGCACGTTGATCATCGAGTCAAATTCGATCCACTCGGCCAGCGGCTTGTCGGGATAAAGGTTAATTCCCCATAGGTGTCGTTGCGCAGACCCTTGGTCTAACAACACTGCCTCTTCGTCTGAATGAAGCTCTCCGCCGATCGCCATGATGCCCTGTTCGATATCCACGACAGCCTTGACCATCTCGCCGAACTGCTGTTTTGCGATTTCCGTCAGTTCATCGCGCGAAATGGCATCTCGAACCACGCTGATTTCCATACTCTCCACCGCCTATTGGTCGACCAACAACATCGGCTCTTGTCCTGCACTTGCATATACCGCACGATAGCCCGAATGAGTGAGGGCCTGTCAATAGAAATGCCGGGAAGAAATTAAGGGGTCGGGAAACTTTTCAGGTGCGCACCGGTTTCTCCAACTAATGGCAGTCGATCAAATCCACATCATACGCCGCGCCGTTTAATTGCCCCTTTCAAGCTCGCGCGCTCTCTCTTCAGGGATGGGGGCTGATTGATCTTCCACTGCGCGCATCGAACGAATGCTGGTTCATTTGGTCTATCTCGTTTGTTTGGTTGATCGGACTGGAAATTCATCCAGAAGAACCAGACAGACCAGAAAGACTGGCCAACCAGACAGACGAACCGGGCGCGTTGCGCGAGCACAGGAGACCATCAGTCTCCTTCCTCTCTCCTCTTCTCCTCTCCTCTCCACTCACAAGAATAGCGGGTGGCGCCGACCTGGGAGCCCGACCGCTTACCTTGCATCTTACTGTAAAGGGGTGGCCCGATTGGTCTCCAACTGCGCGCGTCCAACGAGGGCCTTCTGAGGCCGCGCGTTGCGCGAGCAAAGGAGACTAACGGGCTACCCCTCCCTCCCTACACCGGGCGGGGTGCGAGGACGGTCGGGCTGGTCGGCGACAGGACCCGCTATTCTCCTATCTTCACTTCCCACAGCTTCGTATAGACCGACCCGGTCTGCTTCAACTCACTCTTCATCAGCACGACCGACTCCACCGCCAATGTGCCCACGGAAAGCGGGCTATCCAGTACACCGCCCTTTGCCAATGCAGCTCCAACCTGCCGTTCTCCCGTTTTGATTCGTGCCAAGGTCAGATGCGGACTAAACGGTTTTGTCTCGCGGAGAAAACCTAAGCCTTCACAAGCTTGTTCGATTGCATCATTGATCTCCGCAATTCGCCTCGCCTCCGCTCCCCGCTCCCAATTCTCCGGCGGCCCGACCCACAGCACGCGTGGACTGTGCGGACGAGGAACGGCGCCGAGCCGTTGCAGCGGCACGTTCACAACTGTCTGACATCCAATCGCCTGTTCAATCGCACCCAGCAACGGGTCAATGATCTGCTCATTCACGTCACCCAGGAATTTGATCGTGAGATGAATCTTGGCCGGCTGCACCCAGGAAATGCGGGTGTCACGTTTCAGCTCCGGCTCAATTCTATGCTTCAACTCCTGTTGGACAAGAGCAAGCTCGGCCCGCAGCTCTTGCGACGGTTCGACGGCAAGGAACGCCCGAATCATTTCAAGCCCGCATTATTCATGACGGTTCGTCGCAAAGCCCGTGAGAACGGGCTGGTTGCTCAGGTCTGTTTGGTTTGTCTTGTTCATTTGGTTGAACGAAACTCACCAGATAAACCAAATCAACCAAACAAACAAAATAACCAGATGAACCAGACAGACGCTTCACTCACAAGCGCTTTGGATCGGCGATTGCAGCAGAAGTGTTCATGAATAATGCGGGCTAGGCCTTATCGAGCAACCAGCGGCGAAGGACATCCAATGCGGCCTGGGACGACCGTTGTTTGATGACATTCCGATCGCCGTGAAACCGGAATTCCCGTGAGATCGGACGGCCGGACCCATCATCCAACCCAATATAGACCAGCCCGACCGGCTTGGTCTCGGTTCCGCCGCCCGGCCCGGCAATGCCTGTGACGCTGAGACCCACCGATACGTTGGCTCGTTCACGGATGCCGCAGGCCATCGCCGCTGCAACCTCCCCGCTCACTGCGCCTCGTAGGGCGATGAGATCCGCCGGTACGCCCAGCATCTCCGTCTTCGCCCGATTGCTGTAGCAAATGGCTCCGCGATCCACATAGGCAGAGGAGCCGGCCACCTGCGTGAGTCGATGGCCGATCAATCCGCCGGTGCAGGATTCCGCGACCGCCAGCATCAGTCTCTGTTTGGCGAGCTCCCGGCCGACGACCTCTTCCATTGTGTCTCGTCCTTCAGCAAAGAGCCATTCACCGAGTCGTGAGCGGACGTTGTGTGCCAGCTTTTGCAACAGATCCCGCTGCTTCTCCGGAGCAGAGGGATTCCCCTTCGTCGTCAGCGAGACCAGCACGCCCATGGGCGATGCGAGCAGCCCCAGATCGACCGGCGCTCCTTTTGGAATGAGCCCTTGTAATTTAGCATCGACATCCGCCTCCGCTAGGCCGAACGTATGAAACACCTGACGAACGATCGGCGCGCGTAGAGGCGCACCAGACGATTCATGCGCTGTGCGCAGCAAGGGCACGACTTCCTGCCGCACCATCTCTTCCATTTCCCGCGGCACGCCGGGCAACGAAACGATCAGCGCCTTCTTCCATGTCAGGCAAAACCCCGGCGCAGAGCCGACCGGATTCTTCAGGACAGTGGCGCCGGATGGAATCAGCGCTTGGCGCAACTGCGCTGCATTTGGTATACGCCCCCACTGCGCGAGCCGAGCCGTCAGACCTTCCAACGCATCCTTGCGACGACCAAGC
>JANNIV010000098.1:0-4862 GCA_031405355.1 Nitrospira sp. | reverse complement strand
CCGGCCTGAACGGTTCCGGCAATAGGCGCAGCGGTGAGTACATAGGCCACCCCTTGTTTTGCCAGCGGCAGGGTGTTGTCATTGGTAATGGCAACGCTGATCGAGTAATAATTTTGTGGTGAATTGGCACTACTGGGGGCGCAACCGGTGTAGGAACCATTGCGGCTATAACAACGTTCCATTTCTGCCTGGGCGCGCATCAAGCCCATGATTGCATCGGCACGCCGGGCGCCCATCTGCGTTGAATTATACAATGGCCAGGCAATGCCGGCGAGCAGGCCGATGATAGCAATGGTAACCATCATTTCAATCAGTGTCAGCCCCGCGTGATGCTTTAGTGTTGTCATCAGTAGTCATCCTGCATGAGGTTCAACAAAAAAATTGGCGGGTAATATCCAGATTTGCCGAACCACCTGTGAACCTTTTGTATTTGCTTCAAATATAACGCCGACCTTGGCACCACTGGGGAGTTTGTATACCGAGCTGGGTTGGCCATCTGCTGCAAACACCTTCGCGCCGGTTTCCATCTTGTACTTTACGCCATCCAACGAGAGTGTATTGGTGATGGTATCCATGTTGTGTACAAAACCCATGACATGAAACGAGGGCGGGTAATGCTTAGGCAGGATGGTGTCATACTCCGCCCAAACTGGCGTGAATAGTATCACCATACTGATAAACCAGATCATTTGAATGTGTTTCATTGTTTTGCTCCTGAGTAATTGGGTTTATTCAAACGGTAACTCTTTCCATGAGTAACGGCCTGGCGGAATACTGCCTGCATTATTGCAGACCAGCCGTTGTTGCATTGTGCCATCACTCATGGTGATGTATTGAAAATCGGCCTTGGTGCCGCCAGGACAACTGCCGCCGGGAACACTACCACTGCCCGGACTCAAGAAAGAAAATTCTGTCGGGATATTGAAGGTATCTTTCATGCCAGCGGCAGCAATACTATTTGAACCCGGTAATGCACCACCCGCGGTTGGGATGTCACTGCTGTTGATGACGCCATCACCATTGACATCAAATGCAGGTTCACCCGGTGAATGCCCCTCGTCAAGCGTGACGGACATTACCCAGCCTGAACCGCCGTACTCGCAAGGATTCACTGAGGGGATCAAGGTATTGAAGTAAACAAAACCCGAGCGTATTTGCGGTCTGAAAGCCACGCGTTCGCCCGCATCCGGCAGATCCATAAACCAGCCGTATTTACTATTGTAATCCACGGTGTTGGCGCTATCGATCACGCGCAAACCCTGCGCGGCAAAGCCAGTCAGGAAGGTTTGCTTAACCAGTTTGGTGTTGCTGCTACTGCTGCGATCCACCAAAAGATTACCCACGCCTTTGTCCCAGATGCCATAAAAGGATTGTACGCTGGTGCTATTGGTATCACTGTTGACAAGGTACTGACCGGTACCGGCAAACACCATGATATTCGGCAAATTTATCCCGGCCCCCGAGGTCACCGTGGATTGCGTGGGGTGACGGGAGAGAATGGGTTTCACGGTTATCGGCTGCCGGTTGCCAGCGCCATTATTCCCATCAGTGGCAGTGAACAAGGGAGCCGGAATGCCGGCAGTGTTGTAGGCAAAGTTCCAATTACCCGGTACATTGCCGGTCAAATTAAATGCCCAGATACGTCCATACATGTCACCGGCATAAGCGTAATCGGTGATACCGTCATTATCATTGTCAGCAGTGGCTGGGGTTGACATACCATTTCGGTTTGCTTCGCTGACGCTGGTCCCACTGGGTAATTGCGTATCGAGTTTAAAATAATCGGTATTTAAGTCCCACACGCCGTCTGCGCCAGGTCCCGTGAGTTTGAGTAAAAAGAGTTTGGCGGAATAGGGATTGCTGCCGGTTGCTGTGTTGGTACTGTTGTAACCGTTACCAACAACTACATACCACTCAATACTCGAAGAATTACCCAGGGCGACAAGCGAGGGTTGACTAAAGCTGTAACCCATATCGATATCATTGGCAGACGAAAACTCCCAGAGAATCTTGGATGCAGCACGTGTTTCACGCGTGGTCACACCTGATCCGTCAATGACATAATCCGGATCGGTGACATCAATGGCGAACAAACCTTTCCCCCCGGCGCGCAAGCCGCCGATCAGGATCGTATGCCAGCTTGCACTCGCACCGTTTAATCCCACATAGGCATCCAGTAAAGTGGGCGACAGATCGACATAATAGCGATGGTCATAACCGGTCTCGGTTAATTTATGCAAGCCATCGGTGCTGCCCGCAGTAAACAAGGAGTGCGGCATATAGGCCCATATTTCTTCGCCTGTATTGGCATTAAAGGCATGCAGCATGCCGTCATTACCACCCACGTAGACAACTGGTGTACGCGACATGGCTGTCTTGCCAGAGAGAAAGGCTGCGGAGGCGCTGGTCTCACCAGTTTTAAATTTGCTATAGGTCTCGCCACCGGTACCAAACGGTACCTTATCAGGAAATCTGCCATCAGGGTTGCCGACATAAATCGGTGATGAGTAAATCAAGTCACCCTGGCGTGATGCACGGGTACGAAACTGGGTGCTGACCGAGCAGCTCAATCCACTGCCAATTTCACAGGAGCGGTCACCACGCAAATAATCCAAACGTTTTTGTGCCACGGGGTAAGCCGCGGTGCTTTCCAATGCACCGGCGCTGTCGCTGCGTAAATCATCCCGTTGTGTGCTGGAAAGTGTGGTTAAGTCCCAGCGAAAAGGAATGCCGCTGCGAATGGTTGCACCGCTGGCGGAATTTCCCGGATTATAAGTGACAATGGCGCGATCCGTGGTGGCTGCGGATAGATTGCGCGCATCTAACAAGGTGTCGGTCTCCCAGTTGGGGGTTGCACTGATGGAACCGTTGCTCAGCAACGGATAGGAAACAAGTTCGCCGCCCCACTGCGTAGAATTAAATCGCGCGATATAAACATTGGTAGTACTGCTCAGCACGTTAGCATTAAAGGTAACAGCGGAGGCTGCGCCAACGCGGTTGGAAATGCTACGGATGGTGTTGGACAATGCTGAGGTGATGGCTTCCGGGCTTTGTGCCGAGATGTATTCGCCGCGTCCATTGTAAGCCGCGTGCATCACGTCATCGACCCGTTCAACAAACGAGTTAATGGTGCCATCGTGCCAGGTAAAAGCGGTGGCGCTGCTGGTATTGGCCGTGCAATTCGGCTTCTCCCGCCAACGTGAATCCGTACAAGTAGGCCTATGGTCACACGCTATCAGCACCGATGCCCATCTGCGAGAACGTTGGAAATGCGTACGGCAGTGACGGATAGAATCATACGACAAAGAAAAGGAACAAGATGGGAGACCGCATCAAAATCACTGACCCAGAGAAGTTAGCCCTGCTCTACGAGCGGTTCCGAGATGTCTGTCTCGTCGAAAAGGAAGTATGGAAAGAGATTTTCATGCCACGGGATATCACGCAGGGACCAGTACGAACGAATGTTCAAGACCGCTACGACGTCGAAATCGACGATCAGGCCATCGAAGACGCGTTGGATGCCAACATTCCCCGGGGCAGCCAAGCCCTGGCTGCCGCGATCGAGGCCTACCGAGCGCATATCAGCTTTGTAAAGAAAAGTTAGCGTCGATTACCTAGCCGTGTTTTGCGGATCTCATTGTGAAGGTACGGCTGTCTGGCTGGTGAAGTACCGGCTAGTTCAGCGTCTTCAGCGAACCGGTCGAACGAGCGAGATTGACCCGGCCCGCATTGAGCTGAAAGAGGGCGTTGACGAGATTTTCTCTGGCGCGAGCCAGAGCAGAGAGCCCATTGGTCAGTTCGAAATGGCTCGCCGCGGTCATCACCGCATAGCGTTCCTTCGCAAGCTCGATCTCCTTGGTTGCTGCTTGCATGCCGATTCGAGCGATCCCGACTTGCTCCTGCGCCGCCACCAAGGACGCAGCAGCATCGTGCACTTCCATCTTCACCTGATTGAGCACCGACCGCATGCGGAGCGCTTCCTGGCGCAATTGGCTCCGAGATTCAGCTATCCGGCCTTCCCGTTGCGCGCCATCAAAAATAGGAATCTGCAGCAACAGCGCCACATTGTAGGTATCGAGGCTGTTGTTCCAGCGGTTTCCGATCAGGCCATAATCTCCTTGCGCCACGAGAGACGGCAACCGTTCCCCGGTGATTGATGAGTAGGTCAACTCTGTGACCTTGACCTTGGTCACTTGCGCCTGGACTTCCGGCCGATTTGTCAACGCTTCGTCCACCGACGTCTGTAGATCGGCCAGGTCAACCACATCCGCCTTGAATTCATCACTCAAGACGACCGGCGTCTCGTATGGCAGGCTCAGGAGGTTTAAGAGATTCAGTTTGGCATGCTGCACATCATAGCGCGCCGACGCCGCACGTTGGCGTTCGCTGGCTAATTGCGCCTCCAGCCTGGCGATGTCGAGGCCCGTTGCAATTCCGTTTTTCTGGCGATGCTTCACCAACCCCAATAAATCACTCATCACCTGTTGGTTGGACTCGTGCATCTTCACCATGCCCATGGCCTTCAGCGCTTCCATATAGAGAAGCGCCACACTGGCCATCGTATCGAACTTCCGGATATCGGCTTCGAATTCCACCACGTGCAGGCGTTCGCGGGAGGCGCGCCATCGCTGAATCAAGCTGACACTGAGAAGATTTTGCGAGGCGTTCACCCGGGTATCGAAAATATTGAAGGGATCGGTCCTGACCGGAGAGAGTCCGAACGTCCCGAGAAACTGCGTCTGTTGGGTCTGTCGGACATTCATGGAGAGATTGGGAAGCAGGGCTCCCAATTGTGTCTGGACTTGGCCCTGCGCCGCTTCGATACGCTCTTTGTAGAGTTGCACGTCCGGATTGTTATCCAC
>JANNIV010000097.1:0-4234 GCA_031405355.1 Nitrospira sp. | reverse complement strand
TCATCGTCTGTGCGAGTACTGTCGGCGGAGCGATGGTCGCGCAAATCAGCATCCATGCCACGATCTGCGTCAATCGCCACGATGTCATCGACTTCATGCCGTTCTCCTGACTGGTTATTCAGTAGCAGCTATTTAGGTGTTAAGGCTGAAGGCTGAAGGAAGAAACTTAACCCCTAAAAGCCTTCAGCCTATCTACCTGAGCATTGAACCTATCTGAGCATTGAAGCTATTGCAGAAGGATATATCCGTCAAGCAGAACGCGAATTTCCACGCGGCTGTCTTGTTCATTTGGTTCATTTTGTTTGTTTCGTTTGTTTGGTTTTTCTGGGGCAAGTAACAAAACAAACCAGATAGACCAAATGAACCAAACAAACCAAATTAGAACTCCATGGCAACTGCTGTCCAAAGCAAGTGGTTGGTGGCTGTCACTCCCGAGGCAAACTGTTCGGTATAGGGAGTGAGGTCGGAGATTTGTCCTGGGTTCTTCAAACTCTGGCGCGTATATCCGAGGCTCACTTGCATCCGGGTTGACACCCAATAGGTCAAATCGACGGAACTTTCCTGTTTTCGCTCGTGGACCGGAAGCCCCCGGGCGCGCTCTTGATGGTTGAAACTGTAGGCCACTTGAAGTTTATCCGTCAGATATCGTGTGGTGCGAATATAAATGTCGATCGCGTCGGTGCCCATCGCATGTCCGAGCGGGAATCCATTCTGTCGCATGCCGCTGGTAAACTGGCCGTTGTTGTACCAGACGCCCATACCAGTAGTGCCTATTTTGCGGCGCGTAAAGTCTGTGTCCGCATACTCGATCCTGAGATCCTGGGTATCGCCCTTGAAGAGTTGTGGTATATAGATGCCGGTGAGAAAAGCCGCCCGACTGGGAATGGGGATTTTGCTCCATTTGTCTTCCGATCCGAGCTCTCCATAGATCTGCATCCCTGCCGGGAAAGGAACCAGATAGGGAATACGCGGAACCCGTGCGCGGAAATCAATCATCGACTGTTCGTTACAGTCTTGCGTGGCCGTTTGGTTGGGAGGATTTTTGTAGCAGTCGACAACTGTGCGGGGGAAGGATTGGCCCCGTCCCTGACCGCCGAATTGGGTCAGTCGAGTCAGACCGATCTCCAGCCAGGAGGTCGGCAGATAGTTGACGCGCAAGCCGAAGATTTTGGCATGAGAAAAGTCCCGGTCCTCTTCTAACTGGGCTAGGAAGGAGTTCACTTTCCACTTTCCCAAGTCTCGGAACACCCAAGGCAGGTAAAAAGCTTCGTCGCTTCCCAGCTTGATCATGTCGAGAGGAAACGCATGGTTGGTCAACAATAAAGAGCCGTGATAGCCTGGGCCCCACCACTGCGTGCCTCGCCCCACTTCCAAGGCAATGTTCCTAAAACTGAGCTTCAGGCTCGCTTCCCGCAAGTAGGCATTGCGATCGTTGAGCGAGGTAAGGGGGCCGACCGTAGGCCCCTCACTGAGCAGGTTCCGACTACTGATGAATTTGGGCTGAACGACCACCGCTGCCCAGTCTCCCACCTCAAGCCACCCTCGCACGTCCGTCTGGTTCTGCACGCCGTTCGCATAATATTCTCCCCCGCGGTTCTCGCGGAACCGGACGGTCTGTCCCCCTCCCACAAAGGAGGCATCTACTTCGGACTGCACTCGCGCGCCGTAGCGGATGGATCCCGTTCGCTCTTTCTCGCCTCCTTCGATCGCTCCTTGCATAATCAATTCAGGGCGAAACTCAGCCATCAGCTGCGCAAGAAGCGGCTCGGCAATGGCTTCTCGCCCATCGACCTTGATCTCATCGGCTCTGATCCGTTCAATCGCCTGCGCCACGTACTTGGCCGCTTCTTTGCGGCTGTAGGGCTTGGTGACGACCATGGCGTCGTCGATAATTCCCAGCGCCGTCAACCGTTCAATGGCTGAATAGGCCCAGTGTTGCAGGGGGAGGTTGACGGACGCTTGAGCAAGCCCGGCAAATAGCATCGCCGCTATGACCATAGCGGCGATGCTACTGATCCGAAGAACCCTAATATTGTTCATTTGGTTGATTTGGTTCATTTGGTTTGTTTTGTTTATTTGGTTTGTCTGGTTAGTTTAGTTCAACCAAACAAACCAAATAAACCAAACAGACCAGATCAACCAGTTTTATCCGGAAGTTTTGCGTGCTGCAGAGGCTGAACTCCTGAGGCGGCGCACTGCCGTCGATCGATCAGGCAGCGGAAGACTCGATACCGCCGCTTCTGCTCTGTCGACTCGTTGCATCCGATCGAGTATCAAGGGGCGTAGGTGAAAGTCGGACTCGATGACGTCGATTTCTCTCCGCTTGCAAATCTGTACAGCGCGCTGCAACGCGTGCCCGTTAATTTTGCTCGATGAGACAATGAGAGCTTCAACTGAAAGCCTGTCCAGAATTCTGTTCAAATCCTCGCTAGACCCCAGCACTGACACGCTGTCGATGATGCGGCCTTTTAACGAACTATCGTCATCGATAAACCCATCGGGACGGAATCCCAGAAGCGTATTCTGACGCAATTCACGGAGCACGAGCTGTCCACCGAGGCCGGCTCCATAGATGAGGGCTCCGCGCGCGTCTCGATAGATCTTATGTTGAAAATGCCTGACCACACGGTAGACGCTCCGGACTCCGCCCATCAACCAGCCGAGAACCAACGCATCCACGACAAAAAGGCTCACGGTTCCATCCAGCGGTTCGTTCACGAGGACGATGGCGTAGGACAAGACCCCTCCAGTGCAGACGGCGAGACCGACCCGCATCAAATCTCCCACCCCGACGGCCTGCCATACGCCTCGATGCAGGCCAAAGAGGTAGAAGAATGCGAACTGCACCGCCATGACGATGGGGAACATATTCAGATGCCATTGCCCCGCCTCTTGGAAGGCCTCCGTCGAAAGAGATCCATAGACCAGGACGTATGCCGCCCAGTATGCGCAGGTGATTAGGAGCAGGTCGAGATACCCGAAGAAGAACTTCCGGTCGAACTTCATTTCGCTGAACCACCGGAGCGCCCATCCGATCCGGAGGGTCTGGGTATCGGCGTAGCCGAGTTTCCCGATCCCAATGGCTGTGGCAAAGCCGACCGTCGCCAGAATCAAGCCGGCGTTGCGGTACTTCGCGATCACAGAGAGCATGGCCAGACCCGACAGGACTGTCCCCGCGGCATAGAGTGCGAGCACCGCATGGCGATGCGACAGTCCCAAAGCAATCAGGCGGTGATGGATATGTCCGTGGTCTCCGACAAACATGAGCCTGGCAGCCAAGCGATACCGTCCCAGAAGACTGATCGACTCATTTCCCTGGAGACCCTGAGAAAAACGCCGAATCATGGAAATCATCGTGTCCAGAATCGGCAGACCGAAAATCAGCAGAGGAATCACCACGGCCAAGGCCGTCACTTCCTGTTCCGTCCCCTTGATGGCGGTCACGGCGAGGAAATACCCAATCAACTGGCTGCCGGCATCTCCGAGATAAATTCGCGCAGGGTTGAAGTTGTAGGGCAGGAACCCAACGAGGGCCCCCACCAGGATCGCCAGCATCGCAGCATCTTGGTAATCGCCTCGCATCGTGAACAAGACCATACAAGTTCCCGCTGCGATCGCGCCGAGCCCCGAAGCCAATCCGTCCAACCCGTCTACAAGGTTGTAGGCATTGGTCATCCCCATAATCCACAAATACGTCAGAGGAATGGCCAGCAGTCCAAGATGATAGGTCTCGCCGCCGAAAAAGGAAATGTCTTCGATTCTGAGACCGAACCAGATGGCGACGGTCGCTCCGGCACCTTGAAACGCAAATTTCATGACGGGAGGAAGTCCCCGTGTATCGTCGATGATCGCTCCGAGAAATACTAAAAAGAACCCATCCAACACCATGACCAAGTAATCGGCGCCGATCGGCACTTGTCCGAAGAAGTATTGGGTCAACTGTGGCGACATGACGGCCGCCGTGACGATGGCCAAGGCCACGGCAATGCCACCGAGCCGGGGGATCGTGCTCCCGCTCCTCATTGGGGTCACGACGGAACTCATCTGATTCAAGCGCGGGATCAACCAGCACAACGCTCCCGTGAAGGCGAACGAACACCCGAAGGCGAGAACGATACCCATCGCAATCCCGATGAGTTCTTGAAGTCCGGGAACGATCATGCGGCTACCTTCTGAAGGACCTGTAGAAATTGCGCGGTCGCGCGGGTCCGATCACCATACTGGTCGAAATACG
>JANNIV010000096.1:0-2289 GCA_031405355.1 Nitrospira sp. | reverse complement strand
ACTCCTGGCCGATCTCGAGCTGGTGCACTTGGAACCGGGAGCGCACCTGCGCGACTCCGTCACACCGACCGTTCCCTACGAACGGATTCAATTTGAGATCGCTGTGTAAGAAGAAGGGGGAGGCCATGGGCCAGGCAATAACCCCGATGTCTGGATCAATCAAGAAGCCCATCCAAACCAGCTGCTCGACGCAACGTAATCTTAGCAACGGTCTTCCCTCTCCCTCTTTGGAAACGGTTAGCATTCTGCGGAAAACTCGGTTTATACACAAAACGCAGATGGAATCTTCCGTGGGCGCGGATGTCAAGATAGTCGCAGGATGCTCAAACTGGTTTGTTTTGTTTAGCTGGTCTATCTGGTTTAACGAGACAAACCAAATTAACTAAATAACGGCCTTCTCACGCTGGCGGACTTTTTCAGCATCCTGTTAGATCATCTCGGCTGGGAGGGATGGGCACGAAGGCGTTCGCCATAGCGTCATGGCGATCCAGCAGCTTGAATCAATAGCGCGCGACGGCATTGCGACGCTGCGTCGCAGCCTTAGAGGAGCGCGCGGTCAAATCATCAATTGACTCAGCTGGCACGTCCAGCCCGTCGCATTATGGCGACGGCGGAGTTGCCCACCCTTCCAGCCGAGGCGTCTCCTCTCTCAGCCCTCCGGAGCTAACTTTATTTCCTTCACTTCCCCAAATCCCGACAGCAACTTCGGCAAGGCTTCGCCGGACCCAACAGCAACGATGGTCAACCGCTCTGGATTGAAATGTTTCTTCGCCGCCGCCAGAATCTCCTCTTTCGTCAGCGCAATCACGCGGGCACGCAATTGCTGGAGAAAGTCCTTGGGAAGCCCATCGTATTCCAATTCCATCAATCGCCCCACGATCGCCGATGAACTGGCGAAGGAAAACACAAACGAGTTCACATAGGCCTCTTTCGCTTCCGCCAGCTCGCTGTCCGTCACCAACTCAGTCCTCATCCGTTCCATGTTCGCGACAAACCTGGCGGTGACCTCTTGTGTCGACGGCAACTTCGTCTCTGCGCGCATCAGCCAGATACCCTGATCGTGCACCCCGGAGTTCAGGCGGCTGCCAACCGAGTACGCCAACCCCCGCTTGGTCCGCACGTCGTTGAAGAGACGGCTGCGAAAGGAACTGCCTCCCAGAATGTCGTTCGCGATCGCCAACGACACATAGTCCGGATCCTGCTCTTTGATCGACAGGTGACCGATGCGAAGATGCGTCTGCGAAGTATCCTTGTTCACGAACCGTACAACGGGCTTCGGCGTCTGGCTCTGCGGCACATCGGCAATCGTCAGCACCGGCACCTCGCCCTTTTCCCAATCGCCGAATACCTCGCGCAGCAGGGCCAGTATTGCGGACTTGTCGAAGTCGCCCGTCACTCCCAGCATCATGCCGTTCGGATGGATGGTCGTCCGGTGAAAGGCCACCAGATCGTCTCTGGTGATGCGAGTGATAGACTGGATACTGCTCTCCCGTGCCGACGGATGCTCGGCTCCGTACAAGAGTTTCACAAACTCGCGTCCGGCGATCGAGCCGGGGTTATCTTGCCTGCGGCGAATGCCTTCGATAGCCTGCAACTTGGCTAGTTCAACCCGCGCCGGCTCAAAAGCCGGTGTCCGAACGAGGCCTGCGAAAATCTGAAGCCCCCGCTTCAAGTCCTTGCTGAGCACATCGAGCGACGCGGAACCGGATTGCCGTCCAATCGAGATGCCGACAGACCCGGCGAACTGTTCGAGATCTTCATCCACTCGTTCAGCCGAGAGCCCGCCACCTCCACCTGACCGCATGATAGAACCGGTCAATGAAGCCAGGCCTATTTTCTCCGCCGGATCGAGCCAGCTGCCTGTTCGTATTGTCGCCGTCATACTGACCAAGGGCAGTTCATGATCTTCTAAGAGATAGACGACCATCCCATTTTTGAGCACCACTCGATCCGCATCCGGCGGGATGAACTCGACCGTCTTAAACGTCATCTGCCTGGGATCACCCAGCGCCATCTCGGCTGCACAAGCGCTGAGCGCCGGGAGCAGAATTGAGATGATCAACAAACCGACGATCATTGTGCTACGCCTTACCCCTAACCCCTTACCCCTTACGCGCGTCCTCACGTTCATCATCGCGCCACCTCACGTTGCGACACCGTCGCGACTTTTTTCTCACCGGTCTTCTTCACCAGCGTGGCCACTGTTCGGTTCGATTTCGTGAAATACTCAGCGGCCACGCGCTGGATATCCGCCGTTGTCACCACCGCAATTTTGTCCCGAGCCTTTAA
>JANNIV010000095.1:0-1775 GCA_031405355.1 Nitrospira sp. | reverse complement strand
TATGCGATGAAAATGCGCGGCGTTCACACCCTGCAAGGTGAGCAACGCCCTGCTTAGCTCGTTCTCATGGGTGTCGCAGCCAGGTCCTATCAGCACGACGGGAACTCTCTCCATGGCAGCGTGGCTGGCTTCGGCCGGCTGAAATACGGCAAGACCCACGGTGAGCGCCATCGCAAGCATCAGACGGTTGCGCCTGAGCGTGGCCTTGCCGTCTACATGAGGCTGTGGGCAGGTTGCGGGCACGCTTTTCGCGAAGGGCGTCTGCGTCCGGTCTGCGTATCTGTGATGAGCTGTTCGCGTCATCGGAATACCTGTACTGCAGGGAGGCGATCTGAAGCCCTTGGGTAGGTTCATCGATTTGTCTTAAGATCTCATGGTAGACGGTGATGCGAGTTGTCGGACCATGCGAAGCTACAGTTCGGCTGGGTTGCAGTGGTCCTCTCTTGAACGCATTCATGGGCAGGCGGCGAGGATCTCACCGCCTGCCCGTCGCCCTTTACGGCATTTCGACGATGTCGGTCTTCATAGGACCCAGCACGGCAAGGAGTTCGTTCTTTTCCCTGGCTGGCACGTTGAACGTATCCAATGCCTTGACGAGGTCTTCAACCAGGGCATTGAAGGCAGCCGTCGTGATTTTCATGCCGGCATGCGTTTTTTTCATGTCTGGCCCATCATAGGTGCAGGGGCCGCCGCTGGCTTGGCAGACCTGGTCGACCAGCTGTTTCTTCAGGTGCGGCAGATCGGCTTTGGCGAACCACCCGTTGATGCGGGTGTCTTGGCCCACGATGCTGACGAACTTGCCGACGACGGCCGTGATAGGGCCGGTTCCGCCGAGCCGTTCATATAGTGAGGGCAACGGAGCATCGGCTGCCCACACCGGCGCTGAGATCAACAGCACGGCGACGGTCAGCATAGTCTTGATGGCGTAAGAAAGTTGTTTCATGAAAGGCACTCCTTTATTGAGAGGTAAATGAGGGCTTGCTTCGTGTGCACACTTCTATCATATTTCTGGTCGTTTAGGGGTTCCAGGGCGTCAGTGGCATCAGCGGCGCATCCTTGGCTACCGGTGTAATCGTCAGTGCGGCAATGGCTCCACGAAGGGCAGAAGTAAGCGAATGCGTCACAATCGGATAGACCCCGGGTGATTCGGAGACCAAGTCGAATGTGGCGGCGCTTCCGGGTCCCACGACATAGGTTTGCACCCCTGTGAGTTTGTTGGCAGGGTTCCCGCTCTCGTAGACGTTGTCCCAAATCTCGCCGATCGGGTGGAGCGAGGAAAACTCGTTGGGGCCCGCGTTCACAAAATAGATCCGGACCCGCTCATTTGGTTTCGCCTCCAACGCTTCCGCGCCGATGAAGAAGGGATGATACTTCCAGATTCCTCCGTTGAAGACCGTATAGTCGAACTTCCGGGCGAACATGGCCTCGACATCGTCGGGGTTATTCCAGAGCTCTGATTGGACCAACAGAAACTCCCGGTTTGCTTTCGGCCAGACCTTCGGATTCTTGGGATCGACGATAATCGCGCCGAACATGCCGCGCGCGATGTGCTGGATCATGGGCGCTGCTCCGCAATGATAGAAAAACACGCCGGGCTTCTTCGCCACAAAGGTGTAGGAAATGGTCTCTCCCGGTTTGATGGCCCGGTAGTTCTTCAGGAAATCGATTTCCGCCGCATGGAAGTCCATGGAGTGTTGATACACATTGGTCTTGGGATTCTCCAGCGTGAAGTTGACAGTGTCACCTTCCGTGACCCGCACGGCCGGCCCCGGCAT
>JANNIV010000094.1:0-4437 GCA_031405355.1 Nitrospira sp. | reverse complement strand
GCGGTTCTCAGGAAGGCTGAGGCTGAGGTCAAGGCTGAGCGAGGATCAGGTGCTCTTTATCTCAACCTTAGCCTGAACCTTAACCTTCTTCCTGCTGGCGGACTGGCTAAGGTCAAGGTTGAGCGAAGATCAGACTCTCTTTATCTCAACCTTAACCTGAACCTCAACCTTCTTCGTGCTGGCGGACTTTTTCAGCATCCTGCTAACAGTGTTCGCCTTGATGTAGGCTACCCTGGCGCTCATGCACAGCAAGCTTGTTGTGTGAAATATCCATGAGCTATTGGAGAAGCCGTCGAACCATGACACACTAATCCTAATTCATCGAGAGACCGCACATGCGTTTCTACCAACACCCACACCTCCTGAAGCTGCTGCTCGCTCTCTGGCTTTCCACAGCGATCTGCACACCCAGCCTTGCAGGAGACATGGCCCTCCTGAGTATCGGCCCTCGCATTGGCTTCGGTGAAAAAATTCCACTCATGGGGAAAGAGCAAAAATATTATTTTCACCTGTACGACATCGCTGCGCTCATCAAGCTCCCCTGGTCTTGGCCGCTCGGTGAGAGTGCGTGGAGTCTAGAAACGAGACTGATCGCAAGCGCGGGGCTACTAACGGGGGCAAATGAGAGTGGTTTGATGATGACGGCCGTACCCGTTCTCGCGCTGAGCGGCTGGAACGGACTTGTCACCTTAGACGCAGGCGTAGGAGCAGGATTCTTCAGCAACCATACGTTCGGGATACAAGACTTCGGAGGTCCGGTTCAAATCGTAACAACCGCAGGGATGCGCGTGAATCCGTTCCCACATGCCTATACCGGCTTTCGAGTCCAGCACTTCTCCGATGCCAGCCTGTATGGAACTTCCAGCCTCGGCGTAGATATGTACATCGTAGAGCTTGGATATCAGTTCTAATCAAGTCAGCGCCGAACTGGTGATCCCTCCGCACCGGCGCGTCAGGAAGGCTGAGGCTGAGGTCAAGGTTGAGCGAGGATCAGACTCTCTTTATCTTAATCTTAATTTTAACCTTAGCCTGAACCTTCTTCCTGCCGGCTGGTTTTTTTCAGCATCCTGCTATCGCTTCCACCCTGACATTACACACCGCTGCGCAATCAGCGGTGTGAAACTCTCGACATCTTCCGAGACCCTGGTCATCACTTCATCCGCCAGCACCTGATCCTCGAAACACTCGTAGGCATCATCGAGAAAACCGCCCCGGAGCAGCGGATGGTGGAGAAATGCCTGACCAGCACCAGTCGCCACCTCTAACGGGTACTCAGCGACAACAATACGCGAGAAATGAAGCTTGTCCAGCCATCCACGTACCTCTTCTCCTGACGGCCGTTCAGTGAGATACGCTTCCAGCCGACGGCGTTCCGCCAGGAGACCACGAACCGCCATTTCCTGGTCGATCCGACGCCAGAGTGACTCGAATGTGCCAAGCGAAGGAAAGGTCAGAACCAGTTGGCCTCCCGGCTTGAGATGCTCCGCCAACCCCTGGACAGCCTCGAACCGATTGGGGCGGAAAAACATGACGGAGAGATTGCCGGTGATGCGGTCGAAACAGGGTAGATGCTGAGGCAATGCGCGCATATCCAGACATTCGAACCGCAGCCACGGAAGTTGCGCTCCTTGAATCGCTCGTGCATTCTCGACCTGACGCCCACTGAGGTCGATGGCCAAAACCCGTCCCGTTGGTCCGACCTGTTCTGCCAGGTAAAAAGCCGGAATCCCGTGGCCGGAAGCAATATCCAGAATGGAGGCTCCAGGGGAAAGATTCAGATGTTGTAGCAACGATTCGGCAAAGGGGGTGGACCAGTAGTCGTGGGCCGGAAGAGGCCACCGAAGCCTCACATCCTTCGTGCGTTCGGACATGGGACCGTTCTCCTATTGCGTTATCGGCCCAAGATAATCCGACACCCTGCTAACAATCATCCGCTCTTTCCCATAGCGTCGAATGGTAACTACGGCGGGCAAGCAGACGAACCGGGCAAGAATTCTTTGCAGGACTCATGGAAGGCTGAAAATGGAGGAAACCCACCGCCAAGCTCGAAGAGCGGGAAAGCACTGACCGATCACCTCCTGTTGTTTACTGCGAAGATCTCGGTTGGCGTTTCTGATGAAGGCCCTTGTCGCTCTTGCTTATTGGCCTACTGGACTCACCCTCAGAGAGAATGTCTTCAATCTGAGATTCACTACACGTAAGATCACCATCGGCTGGCTTCAGAGATGAAGCGCTGGTTGGCTTAGCTTCGGCATGAAGCTTCTCATCTTTTACATTGTCCGGCATGATAGCTGTACTCTATCTTGGTACGGGTATTCCGCCGACAACGGCAGCTACTATTTTGGCACATTATCGAGAGCGATTGATGGAATATGATCCACCCGTCGCCAGCACGCTGATGGCGCGTTGTAAATCATCCACATGCTGCTGCATCTCCGCTAGCGTCCGATCAATCTTCTTGCTTGAGCAATGCCGCAACGAATGGATGCTCGCTCCGGTCCAGAGTCGAACCGTCTTTCTCGACGGTGCATTCAGCGTCAGCACATAGACTTGCGTGGTGTTCTTCATACTGTCCTCCCCTGATACTGATTACCCATGGCGTGAACTGCTCCTGGCAGGAGGCTGAAAATCATCAGGCGGGGACTCGCATCGCTACACCCCGGCGGTCACGGCTGTCTGGCTCTGAGGCGACTGAGCCGCTGCGGCTGGCACCGTCAGCATGGACGCCTTCATCTCAACAATAGCCTTCTCAACGTCCGCTTCCGTCGATCCAAACCGATCGCCCATTACCTTGATGGCCTGAGTGATCGCTTTCTTCATCTTCGTAATTTGTTCTTCCTGTGTCATCGCGTTATTCCTTCATAGGTTAAGGGTCTGTACCGAGAAGTCTGCTACTTATCTGCGACTCGTGTATCCTCAAGGAACCGAGCGTTTCCGCCCTGGTGGTCGCACCCAATGATTGCAGTACTTGAGAAGCACCTGGCAGAGGAGCGGCAGAGACCGGAGAATCAAACGCGCAGGGAGGAGGTGAGAAGCGCGAGGGATTGGACAGTCAGCGAGGCTCGATTCTGCACAGCCCTATGCTAGACGCCATGGAGAGCCCGGTCAAGGGATATTAAGCGATACCTGGATATTTCAATGATTCTGCGGGCTCTCATTCAAAAAAGATACTTGAGTCCACTCCACACCGTTTTCCTACTTTGGCCTATCAGGATGCTGAAAAAGTCCGCCAGCACGAAGAAGGTTGAGGTTCAGGTTAAGGTTGAGATAAAGAGAGTCTGATCTTCGCTCAACCTTGACCTCGACCTCAGCCTACTGCAGTCGCTGCGGCCTTGCTGGACGGCCTTTTTGAGCATCCTGAGGTTATTCTGGCTTCAGCACCGTACGGGAAATTCCAACCATATTTTCGGCATCAACCGAGTTACTCCGCAGCCTGCTAGAGGGGTGTCCGTTATCGAAATCCTCCCCGCCGCATCATCAAGAGGCCCGGCCTCATGTCGACTATGCCGGTGCGCGAAACGGTTTAAACTTCCGTTCGGCTTTGGCCGCCAAGACAAAGTCGCTCTTAGTCAGACCCTTACTCTTGTGCGACCAGATCTCGACCTTGCACTTTCCCCAGGCCAGATACAGATCGGGATGATGGCCTTCGGCCTCCGCGACAGCCCCAACCTTCTTCACAAATGCCAGCGCCTGCGCGAAGTCCTCAAAGGTGTAGCGCCGCTCCAAATGTCCTCGCCCATTGAGTTTCCAGCCTTGGCCTAGTTCTTTCAACAACTCTCGCGCGTGGAGAGCCTTCAAGGGAGGCACACTGCCTCCATCGCTACATTTCTTGTCTGCGAGTTTCATCGAAATCTCCATGAATACCTAGGAGTCTGTCCGAGTAATCCTTCGTTGCGAGGCAAAAGAGCTGTTGGTAGATGCGAGGCCACAGGCTTGAAAAAACCGGAAACGTATTCGCGGGAATACGTTGAGGATTTTTTCGGGCCGAGAACGATGCAGATACTTACAGATCGTTTGCCGTAGTAGAATGGCATTACTCCGACTGACTCCTAGAGCAGTTGATAGTGATCGACTCTGGCTCAGGTGAATCTGCCGTCAGGGTACCCGGACGGAGCGACTCGAGAGCAGATGGATCGCCAGCAACACGATCCCGATCAAGAACAGGATCCAAGAAATTTGGACCGCCACCGCAGCCACCCCGGCCATATTCAGGGCTCCGGCAATCACTCCAACCACCAAGAACATCAGTGCGTAGTACAGCATAGCGTGCTCCTTTCAATAAGACGATTCGCGTGGATCACGGAATCGTCGATGGACCCACAGTTCACACATCTCACACATTCCATACTCCGGATCTGCTTCTCACGGAAACTGCTGACGGAACCATCCCAGTTCTCGATCACCAGGAACCCACCGCATCGTGCGCACGCCATAAGT
>JANNIV010000093.1:0-7505 GCA_031405355.1 Nitrospira sp. | reverse complement strand
CGGAGCGCCCTCTTCCGGTGCTTTGCCATTCTGAGCCGGTTGGTCTTTCCCCGGTACGACCGCAGGCTTGGTCTGCTTCGGGTCCCCTTCCTTTTCACCGGCTTTCGTCTCGCCTGCCTTGGCGACAGTGGTCGGTGGTTGGGCCTTCACGACGATATCAGGCGTAATACCGGTTGTCTGGATCGAACGCCCCTTCGGTGTGTAGTACTTTGCCGTCGTAAGACGAAGCCCGGACCCATCCCCCAGCGGGAGAATCGTTTGCACCGATCCCTTGCCGAACGAGGTCGTACCGACAATCACCGCCCGCCCGTAATCTTGCAATGCGCCGGCTACGATCTCAGACGCACTGGCCGATCCTTCATTGATCAGAATAATCATGGGCGAATCGTCCATCTGATCTTTCCCCTTGGCGATCCACTCGTCCTTCTTGCTTTCACGCCCTTTGGTATAGACCACGAGCTTGCCGCCTGGGAGAAACTGCTCGGAAACCTCAACGGACGCGGTCAGCAGTCCGCCGGGATTGTTGCGGAGGTCGAGGATCGTCGATTGGAGCTTTTGGTCTTTGAACTGCTTGAGCACTTTGCCAAGATCTCGCCCCGTCGATTCCTGAAATTGCGTCAGCCGAACGTACCCGATATTGTCCAATACCTTCGACTTCACGCTTTCAATCTTGATGGTATCGCGGATCAGCGTAAATTGGAGCGGATCGGGAGTGCCCTCCCGCTGAATCGTCAAGTTGATCTTCGAGCCCTTGGGGCCACGCATCTTCTGAACCGCATCCATCAACGTGAGGTCTTTGGTCGGCTCGTCGTTCACCTTGATAATGAAATCGCCTGGCTTGATGCCGGCTCGGTAGGCCGGCGTACCCTCGATGGGCGCGATCACCGCCAAGCGGTTCTCCTTTACCCCAATCTGGATGCCGACACCCCCAAACTCGCCCTTCGTTTCAACCTGCATTTCTTTGAACATCTCCGGCGTCATGTAGGCCGAATGCGGATCGAGGGTCGACAGCATGCCACGAATGGCACCCTGGACAAGATCCTTCACTTTCGTTTCATCGACGTAACTCTTCTGAACCTGGGTCAACACCTCGGAGAACGTCTTCAGTTCTTCGTAGGTTTCCGTGGCATGCCCGGTCCGCTCCCACCCCTTACCGAGAAGCACGCCCACGACCAACGCCACCACGACCATCGGGCCTAACATCCAGAATCGTCGTTGAGGATTCTGATCCATAATATACTGTCCTTTCCCGTTCCCTACCGCCTCGCCAACCATTGGAGAGGATCAACCGGTTCTGCCCCATGGCGCAACTCAAAGTATAAAGTATTTTCACCCGTCATGCCTGTGTCGCCTGTTTCACCGATCGCTTGCCCGGCATCCACCTGCGTCCCCACTGTTGCCAGTATCCTCGACGCATGAGCATACAACGAAAAGAACCCGTTCGCGTGATCAAGGATTATAACGAGTCCATATCCTTTCAACCAGTCTGCATAAACAACCGACCCCGGCATCACCGCGTGGATGGCGCTTCCCTCAGCCGTCTTTATTTCGATCCCTCTACGCTGCACGAAGGTGTTGAAGGTCGGATGTTTCTGCCGGCCAAAGAGGGAGACAACGTTCCCTTCAGCCGGCCACGGCAGTCCGCCCTTCCCCGCGTGAGGAACGATTCCCCCGGTCGGGGGCCGAACCGCGGCTGCGCGGCGGCGCTGTTCCATCTCTCGCAACAGACTGTCGATGCGCGATGCAGACCGTTCTAACTCTTGGAGGGCATGTTCGTAGGACTCTTTTGCCTGAGTGATCTTGGCAAGATAGACCTTCTTTTCTCTCTTGACCGCTTTCATCTCGGCCAACTGCTTCTCGGTGCTTTGCTTGTACGACACCATCCCGATGCGCGCCTCTTCCCGCTGCCGCTCCGCCTGCTCCATATGGGTCATATCGGCTCGGAATGTGCCCATGAGGGCATAATCCCGTTCAGATACGGACGAGAGATACTGGAGACGGCGTTGGAAATCGCCATAGGAGTCCGAAGCCAGCAAGGTTTTCCAATATCCAAAACGGCCCTCCATGTACTGCACCCGCAGCCGAGCCAGAATGGCGTCCTGACGTTCTCGCACACTAGCACGCAAACCAGCGAGTTGTGTATTGATTTCCTCTATCTCTTGGTCTTTCTTCCTCAACTTTCGGCTGATCTCCTGATGTGTTTGCCGGTAGTGCACCACGCGTTCATCGAGCGTCTGAATCCCCTGCAAGAGAGACTCTCGCTTTTTCCCCGCTTCATCGGCCTGCTTACGTGTCTCCTCAATCTGACCTTTGAGTTGGTCGAGAGCCTTGCGCTCTTTCTCAATCTTATCGGTGATTGGATCGGCGCCCGCAACTGTCGGCCAGGGGAAACCCAGCAGCCCCAAGATCATGATTCCGATCCTGAGCCCCCTCCAACACTTCACGCTTTGACCTCGCCGAAACGCCGTATCGATACGAAACTGCCGGCAAACCCAAGCCCCATCCCCACCGCAACCAGAGCAAGACAGACTGATGGGGGGAAAAATGCCATGAAGTTCTCAATCCCTGAAAATCGTCCCGTCGTTCGCATTTGCTGCCGAAACAATTCGTACATGACCTTGAGCATGACGAGCGAAAGCGTGCTACCCAAGGCGCCAAGCACGGCACCCTCTAATAGATAGGGGATACGGATAAAGCTGGTCGTCGCCCCGATGAGACGCAAAATGGCAATCTCGTCCCGTCGGGCGAACAATGTGAGACGAATCGTATTGGCGATAATGGTGACCGCCGCCGCGGAGAGAATGACACCGATGCCGATCGCGACCAACTCAATCGATCGAATCACCGTCGCGAGGGCGTCGATCCAGTCCTGATTATAGTCGACCTTGGAAATGCCGGAGACCTGCCTGACCCGTTCCGCCCATCGCTTGACTGCGTCCGGCGAACGGAAGAACGGACTGAGCGCGACTACAAAGGAGGCGGGCAAGGGATTCTGGCCCAACCCCTCAAGCAGATGCGACTCTGAAGGGAATTGCGCCTTGAACTCTCCCAACGCCTGCTCTTTCGAGATGAACAGCAATGAGGCAACGGCGCGATCGCCCCGCAACTGCCGCTCTACCTCAGCGACCGAATCGGAGGCGAGCCGCTCATCGAGATACACCATGATCTTGATATCGTCTTGAAGCCAGCCCGCCGCCGCCCGCAGATTGACGTAAAGCAGCAAGAAAACGCCGACACAGGCCAATGTAAAGGTCGTGGTCAAAATGGCGACCATCGTCGTCGTCCGGTTGGTCCACATATTGACCCAGGATTCTCTGAGGAGATACGAAAACGTCCTCACCCCAGCACCCGCTCTTCCGGCAACAACCGCCCCTGCGACAAGGTGAGCACCCTCCGATTCACAAGAGCCATGACCTGAGGATCATGCGTCGCCACCACGACTGTGGTGCCACGCGCATTAATGAGTTTAAAGAGCTCAATGATTTCGGACGTCAGTGCGGGGTCTAAATTTCCGGTCGGTTCATCCGCCAACAGGACGACCGGGCCATTCACAATCGCGCGCGCGATGCACACCCGCTGCTGCTCCCCTGTCGAGAGGCCCGCAGGAAGCTGATCCCGCTTGTGCTCGACACCGACCGCCCGTAATGCCTCAGTAACCTTCCGGCGAATGTCGGAAGAAGACGCTCCTTGCACCAGCAAGGGCAGCGCCACATTGTCGAAAACAGACTTCTTCGGTAACAGCCGAAAGTCTTGAAACACCGTTCCCACCTTGCGGCGCAGATACGGAACCTCGGACCTCTTGAGCATCGTCACGTTTTTCTGATGGACAAAGATCTCTCCCTCATCGGGCCGTTCGGCCCCGATGAGCATGCGCAATAGCGTCGACTTGCCCGCTCCACTGGGCCCCATGAGAAGGACAAACTCTCCCTTGCCGATCTCGAGGGTGACGTCCGCGAGCGCCGGGCGCTGATCGTACTGTTTCGAAACGTGGCTTAATCGAATCATCTTGGTCTACCAGCGGAGATCGTCTCCGGACACTTCGAAGGCGTTCTGAATATGCTCGATCTGCGAACCGACCGTATCCGTGCCTTGCAGCAAGACGACATCGAATCTGCATAGCCGATCTTTGATGTGGTGACGAGCCAAATACTGCGCCGCCAGGCGGATCAACTTCTCCTGCTTCCGTTGATGGACCGCATGGATGGCTCCGCCGAATGCGTCGGTTCGACGCGCCTTGACCTCGACAAACACCAGTACCTGTCCGTCTTCAGCCACTACGTCCAGCTCCCCCACAGACGAACGCAGATTGCGGGCCACGATCCGATACCCCTTCTGCCGCAGATACGCCTCTGCAGCCGATTCCCCTTCTTGACCTAGCCGTCTCCGGGGATCGAGAGTGCTCACCTGCTCATCCGTGGAGATTCGTCAGAGGCGGCATGCGAGAGGGACCGCCTGCGTCGCTACTGCCGCGCAAGATCTGTGCAACTGGAGCAAACGTGCGCCGATGAATCGCGCAGGGGCCATGTTGCGCGAGCCGCTGCAAATGCTCTTCCGTCCCATACCCTTTATGGGAAAGAAAATTATAGTCCGGATAGGCATGATGGTACCGCACCATCATACGGTCGCGCGTGACTTTGGCCACAATCGACGCGGCAGCAATCGAGATCGACAGCATATCACCCTTAATGATAGAGCGTGAAGGAATGGCGAGATGCGACAACGTGACCGCATCGATTAACAGATAGTCCGCCGGGAGAGTCAATGATGCCAGCGCACGACGCATGGCCAGGCGAGTTGCTTCTAAAATATTGACGCGGTCGATCTCCTGCTCTGTGGCAACCCCGACAGCAACCGCGCGAGCCCGCCGGACAATCACCTCATAGAGCCGCGCGCGTTCAGACTCAGAGATTTGTTTGGAATCGTCGATACCGGCCAAGCGGCAACGAGTGGGCAGGATCACCGCCGCCGCGACGACAGGGCCGGCCAGAGGGCCCCGTCCGGCTTCATCCAGACCGGCGATACGGCGATAGCCGCGCCGCCTGGCTTCCAATTCGAATTCGTCGGTAGGTCCCACGGTGTGGCCCCGCGATGCTTCCGTTGAAAGGGCACTAGACAGCCGTGATTGACGGAACTAGGCCTTCGAAGCTGCGGTGGCGCCAGCCGGCTCTTCGGCCTTACGGGCGACCCCGGGCTGCCCCTTCACGCTCGCGACAAACTCCCGATCTTCGACCTTGGCAAACTTGCCCTTCTTCCCTCGGAGATAATACAGCTTGGCCCGACGCACCTTACCTTGCCGCATAACCTCGACGCGCGTGACGATCGGCGAGTGGAGCGGGAAAATTCGTTCCACACCGACGCCGTAGGAGACTTTGCGCACCGTAAAGGTCTCTGTGTTCAGCAACCCTTTACGAGCGATTACCGCGCCTTCAAACACCTGAATGCGCTCTTTTTCCCCTTCCACCACTTTCACATGCACGCGGACGGTGTCCCCAATTTCAAAACTGGGCGCCGACTTCTTCGTAAAAGATTGTTGAATACGTTCTAAGCGATTCATGAGACTACCCCTTCCTCCCCACATCGAACAGGCATGCCAGCCACGCCTTCACGAGTAAGTTCGTCTAGCAATTGTTGATCTTCGAGACTCAAGACCCGATCTTGCAAAAGATCCGGCCGTCTCTGATAGGTACTTCGCAGGGCTTCCTTCCGACGCCACAGACGAATGGCCTCGTGATGTCCTGAAAGCAACACTTCCGGTACTGGCACTCCTCGAACTTCCGCCGGTCTCGTATAGTGTGGATATTCGAGCAACCCCTCCGCGAACGACTCTTCCACGATCGACTCAGGATCGCCCAACACGCCGGGAACCAAACGGGCTGCGGCATCGATGAGCAGCAGCGCCGGCAACTCGCCTCCGGTCAATACATAATCCCCGACGGAAATTTCTTCCGGATGCAAGGCCAATCGCACCCGTTCATCGACTCCCTCGTAATGGCCGCAGAGGATGACGAGTCGACGCTGGTCGGCTGCCAGATTTTTCGCATAGGCCTGCGTGAACGGGCGACCGTGCGGGGAGGGAAACAGCAAGCGGATCTGTTCGCCAGCCCTTGTATAGTCGGCCTGAATCTCTTCTACTGCGCGCAAGATAGGCTCAGCCTTCATCACCATACCCGCCCCTCCGCCATAGGGCACGTCGTCCGCCACCTTGTGGCGATCGAGCGTATAGTCGCGCAAGTTGCGCACGCGAATGTGCAACAGACCTTTTTCCTGCGCCCGCTTGAGAATACTCTGGCCGAGCACCGGCGCCACCATGTCGGGAAACAGGGTCAGAATGTCACAGCGCATGGCGATCCTCAGCCAGGTCATCGATCCCGCGAACCATCATCCGACGGCGCTGGAGATCCACCGAGGTCACAAAGTTCTTCGCGGCCGGAATGAGGACTTCCTCCGTCCCCTTGCGAACGACGAAGACGCGATTGTCCGGTATCTCCAATATCGTCTCCAGCACTCCGACCTCGTCCCCCCGCTCGTTCTCAACCGTCATCCCGATGAGGTCGCACTCAAAGTACACGTCCGCATCCAACACCGCCGCTGAAGAACGCGGCGCTTGGATCAATCCCCCGCGCAACGCCCCGGCTTCCTCCGGCGTTGTCACACCGGCAAGCCCCATGATGTAGGTCGAACCGGCGCGCCGAACATGCGTCACAGTCTTTTCGACCATCTGCCCCGTTGGATCCAAGACATGCACCTGCTTCAGATGTTCCAACCGGCCAGGCACATCGCTCAACGATCGCACTTTGAATTCGCCCCGCACACCAAAATGGCGCTCGATCTTGCCGATCGTGACAAAATCTGCCTGGGCGATCGTCATGTCCTAGACGGCCTTCTTCTTCGCTGCTTTCTCTGCCTCAAATGCCTTCCAGACGCCACAACGGCGGAGCAGGGTCTTGACCGTGACGGTCGGCTGAGCGCCCTGGCGTAACCAGCTCAACACTCGCTCCTGCTTCAACTCCGGCAGACCCGCCTCTTTCAAGGGATCGAAGATCCCAAGAATTTCCAGGAACCGCCCGTCGCGCGGCTTCCGGGAATCCGCTGCCACGACTCGGTAGAGCGGTCGCTTATGTCGTCCTGTCCTCGTCAATCTCAAATGAACAGCCACTAGAATCCTCCTCCTGTACGAAACATCCGTATGATGGTATCGACCCTTACCTGGAGCGCATCAGTTGCGCAAGTTGCCGGCGCCCTCCAGATCCTGCCATAACCTTGGCGATTTTTCTCGCCGAGAGAAACTGTTTGATTAATCGATTCACTTCTTCCACCTTCGTCCCGCTTCCACGGGCAATCCGCTTTTTTCTACTTCCATTGATGACCGTATGATCGCGCCGCTCGCGTACCGTCATCGAGTCGATCATCGCCGTGACTCGTTTCATCTCTCGCTCCGGTACCTGACCATCCATCGCGCCCTTGAGCTTCTGACCGCCCGGCAGCATCCCTAAAATCTGATCCAT
>JANNIV010000092.1:0-7792 GCA_031405355.1 Nitrospira sp. | reverse complement strand
TCAAGACCTTTTTGAGGGTTGAGGAGGAACCAATCAGCTCTTCAAAGTTATGCGTCCCTTTGATTTCCTCCTGGAGATAGACGTTTTGCGCTTCCAGGCGGGCTTTCTCCTGCTCCATCAACACCTGCTCGGTGATGTCGATGAACATCGTGCGGGTAAAGGCCCCGCCGGGGTCCGGCCTCGACCACCACCTGATCCAGAGCGGCTTGCCGTTGTCCCTCCGGCGCAGTTCGAGCACGACGCCGGTGGTATCGATGCCCTTGCCGATGGAGTCGAACGCCTCCTTCAAACGCCGTTGTGCGTCGGGCGTATCGGGAACGAAATCTCTGCCGTAGAGGCCCTCAACCTGATCTGCCGTGATGCCCAGAGACTTCATGGCCGTGCGGTTGACGCGGAGCAACTTGGAATCGAGTCCCTCGTGCACGTACGCGATCGGGGCTTCGTCGAACAAATCACGCAGTCGCTCCTCGTTTTCCTTGAGCTGCACGTCCATGCGATCCCGCTCCATCTCCGCGCCCGCCCGAACCCCGAAGATCTTGAACACGGAGAGCACGCGAGGATCGTCGTGCATCGGCCTGGTATCCATCACAGCGAGGTGGCCCATTACCGTGCCGGAGCGGTCCGTGACGGGAATCGCCAAATAGCTCTCGACTCCCAGCTTGGCCAGATCCTCCGCATGCTCCGGGAATAAGTCTTGTACCTTCTCCGGGAACAGGCACACTTCTCCGGCCAACACCCGTTCGCAGGGCGTATGGGGTAAATCGTATTCGAAGTTGTCGAGAAACCCGTCGCCCTTCCAAAATGCCAGGGTCCGCACTCGGGCGCGGTTGCCTTCGACGAACTTGGAGACAAAGGCATACTTGGCCTGCAGGGCTTCGGCCAAGCTCTTCACGAGGGAATGGAAAAATTCTGCGCCGGTCGTCGCCGCCGTCCCCTCGTCGATCTTCCGCAACGTCAGGTCACTCTTGCGCATGGCGCGTTCGAAACGCAGCCGCTCGAATTCCGCGGCGGCCCTCGTCGCGAAGATGCCGAGAATCGACGTCGCACGCAGGTGATCCGGCATCGGCTTGGAGTCCATGATGGCCAGATGTCCAACAACCCTGTCGGAGGAATCCACGATCGGCACGCCGCAGTAGCTTTCGACGCCGATGTCTTGTATCAGTTGGACGTGGGGATACAACGCACGAAGCTGCTCCGGGTGGTGGACGCATTTGCGTGTGAGGACGGTCTCACAGGGGCCCTGCGCCGGCACGTCAAACTGCGGAAGCGGCCGGCCCTTGCCCCAGCCCGCCCGCGAGCGAAACTTGGCGCCGTCCTCGCTGAGTTCGGACAGATAGGCATAGTCCACACCGAGCGCGGTCGCCAGTTGCTGCACGAGTGAGGGGAAAAACTGCTCGCCGACTTTTGACTCGACGCCCTCCACGAGTTCCTGAAGCACCGTGCTGGTTTGGACCAGATCGCGCGTACGGGCCGCGACCTGCTGCTCCATGTGCTCGTGGGATTGCCGGAGCGCCTGCGCCGCTTTCTTCAGGTCCGTGATATCGCGGGACACCGCCAACAACTTCTCCGGCTTGCCGTCCTTGTCGAGAATGGCCGTCACGGAGACGTCCCTCCACTTGGGGGTATTCGTCTGCATCGTCGAGAAGTAGCCGGTGAACCGCCCCACTTGGCCCTGGCGCGCCTGTTCGATCGCGACCCTCGCATGCTCCCGATCCTGCCCGTCCCAGAATTCGACCCAGGGCGAGCCGATCAGGGGACCGAAGTCGCAGATCTCCAACGCCGTCATACCGTGGGCGTTGATCGAGAGGAGATGCCCCTTGAGATCAAGCACCGTGATGCAATCGCGGCTGCTTTCGATGAGACGAGCGGCGAACTCTTCGCTGCGTCTGAGGGCTTCTTCGAGATGGGGAACGGACATTGGCATCACTCTGTGACGGGGCTCGATGGGTAGGCGAACAACGGTAAAGTCTAGCACCGGGGAAGAAACAGCTGCAACCAAAGAACAAGCAGGGGGACGCCCTGCGGCTATGAAAACGCGTTGATATGCCGTGCCATTTAAAGCCCGCTTCCAAGGCTCCTATGATTTCTGAGTGGTCGGTGTTTGTTCCTGCATGGAGGAGCCCGATATGCGCATGCTCTTCTCTTGTACGATTAGGAGCTGCTTGAACGTCTCGGCCCACGACTCCCACCGCTCCGGCTGACTCTCTCCACTCGGTTGATTGAACGTTTCGAGCCGCCTCCGTCGAAGGGCAACAGGGCTAATTTGATACTCGCCGCCAACGGCTTGAACAATTCTGCCGTCTCGCGGGAGATCCCCACCCTTGAGAACAGAATGACGGTGAAGAACTCTTTGGATGGAAGCACACCGCCGAACCCCAAGACCGATTCGATACCGAAGGGAATGACAAATTCCTCTTGGGCCGGCACAAAGGGACTACCCTTGGCATCTGGCACATGAAAAACATTGTACGTTTGCTCAGCCCCATCGACAAGCAGGTCTGATTCTGGTTGTGTCTTTGATGAGAGTTCTACGCCGAGCTGTTGCAACAATTGTGAAACCATGGGGAATTGAGCAACGGACTGGTTGCCGATTAATGGAATGGATCGGTAGTGCCGGGAGCGACCTCGCTCATTCCACTCAGGCCGCTCTCCTGCCGTCCCGAATAGCGTCAGGCATTTCATGTCCAAAGAGCCTGGACCACAAGCCAAAGCTCGCCTGGCACAGTCCTGGGACTGAGGATCAAGTTCCCCATAGGCGCGAGTGAGAAAACAGCGAACTAGGGCACAATCCTGCCGACCAGTCTGATCGTTCCCAAGCTGCCGAAAAAGATAGGAAGCAATCCGTTGGGCGACGTCCTGCACAGACGAGGCCCCTCCTCCTAGCTTGCGGATGTCCGAGGCGCATTCAGTCATGTCCGAGATCGAGAAGGAAGCGAGGCTATACATCGTCAAGCTTCTTGATACGTGAGTAAGAAGAAAAGGAAGAGCAGTCTAGTGAGCGGGCAAGAAAACTGTCAAGGTGTCGATGGATGACCTTGAAGAATGTCTTCGACGTCCCGACAGCCGCGCAAGAACATCATGCCCATCAATTGATAATCGGTACATATCAGGCCAACCGTCGGAGTCTTACAAGCAGGGGGGCAAGAGGCACACTCGTCAACTTCCTCTGCTCGTGCGCTGTGCGGCACCAGAAAACCGGACCCAAGGGTGTGGGGAGCTTTCTTCGTTCCCGAAACGCGTGCTATCAGGACACGCGTCCCATAGTGAAGGATTCTGCCTGCGTAGGGGGCTGCCGACATAATTTACAACCCTTAATACGAGATGCATTGGTCCTCTTAGGCCTATCTTTTGAAAACATAGACAAAGTTCAACTGGCATTCTGTTTGCTCTCCGTTCCTCATATGTCGAAGGATGTGAACCCACACCTTCTTCGATCGGATCTCGGAAAATAATTTGAATCCAGAGAAGAAGATCTCTCGTAGGGCGTGCTAGGGTGCAGTGTTCATTTAACTGTTTCAAACAAGGAGGCCGTTATGCATGTGATGGGACGTATCGGGTTCATGGGGTTAGGAATCGCGTTAGTGGGCTGTCTCGGTGGATCACCAGTCTTCGCAGCGGATAAACCGATAGAGGATGGGTCGAAGATTATGATTACGTCTCCCAAGGCCGGGGACAAGGTCAGCGACAGCTTTGAGCTGAAGTATGAGTTGACCAAGGGCTCCCAAGCCGCTCATGCCCACGTGTTCGTGGACAATGAATATCAGAAGGGTTTTCAAGGGACCTTCAAGGGCCTGAGCAGAGGGACGCACCAGATCACTGTAACCGGTGCCACGAAGGACCACGCCCTCGTCGCTGCCAGCCAGACCATCACCGTCGAAGTGCAGTAGCGCTATATCCTGCCGTCTTCAGGCCGCCGGGGTCTCTTGCAAAAGAGGCCCTGGCGCACCGAATATTCACACATCGTTTCAAACTGCCGTAATGATTGGAAGTAGCGTCGCTCCCCGATGCACAGTACGCAGCGTTCAACCTATTGAAGGTCCCATCACTTGAACGTTGACACCTAGAGTTGAAACAAAGGGAGCGGAAATATTTTTTGTTGCTCAGCCTGGAGCCTGTCCAACAACCTTACATCGCACCGGTCTCCTTCTTGTCGCCTTACCCCCTTACCCCTCACGGTTCACTGCTTTTTCACCCCTTGCCCCTTACAGTTCACCCCTAACCTCTAACCTCTCACCCCTCACACCTTACGTCCCCGAGGTGCGTACAAAATTGAAAAATAGATACAGCGGAGTGTACAGAGTTGTACGTATAAGTAGTTCCCACAGTGCTAAGCTGTTGATAATGTGAAGATGTCGTGCTGGATCGCAAATTGCTATTCCCTCTCGTGCCAGTTCACTTACATAACGAGGGAGGAAGTTATTATGGATTGTCCGAAGTGCAAAGGATTGATGATGATGGAACGGTTCTCTGACTTCTTCCTGGTCTTTTATGCCTGGAAATGTATCAACTGCGGAGCAGT
Source organism: Nitrospira sp. (assembly GCA_031405355.1). Lineage (GTDB taxonomy): Bacteria > Nitrospirota > Nitrospiria > Nitrospirales > Nitrospiraceae > Palsa-1315. The sequence goes on along the minus strand of JANNIV010000092.1, from coordinate 3,273 downwards.
TATCGATAAGACAATCGCCAATAATCGGAGAAACAGCCTCGCCGCCAAAGCCACGAAAGAAGCTGAACCAGCCACCGTGTAACAGAGGGGTCTACAGATATGGGAACTCCGGTATCGCCCGCGAAGTGTGACATCGAGCGGACCGGAGTTGTTTGATGCATTCCTGGCAAGCTACTGTCTTGCAATCCAACTTCACACCAGTCTGTTCTTCATCCCTCACACCTCACCCTTCACTCCTTACCCCTTATACCTTGCGTCCTCCTGCAGTCTGCTAGACTTAGCCTTGGCGTAGTTGCCTCTTACGGATGCGCGTTATCCCAACGAACGGCGAGGTGCCTGCATGATCGATTGGCTGATGGCCACATCCATAGGATTCGGTCTACTCGGGCTGTTATTTATGCTGGCTGGCGTGGCATCAGCACGACGGCGGCGGTTCATTCGCTTGTCGTTGCATACCACCTTAGCCTTGGCCTGCCTGGCATCAGGCGCCTTGTTTCTGACACTTCAGCTCTCGTTGCAAAGCTACCGCGCTTTGACGCGCGAGGATCTCGCCGCAACCATTCATGCGGAGCCGGTGGGGCCGTCACAGTTTCGCATCACAATTCACCTGCCGGACGGGCGGACGGACAGTTACTGGTTGGCAGGCGATGAAGTCTACGTCGATGCGCACATTCTGAAATGGAAACCTTGGGCAAATCTATTCGGCTTGCACACGGCGTATGAGCTGGATCGTATTGCCGGACGCTATCACCTGATCGAAGATGAACGTCGGAGGCCACACACAGTCTACTCGCTGGCGACCGATCAATTAGTGGACCTGTTCGCGCTTCGGCGTCGTTATGCCTGGCTGGAGTCGGTGGTCGATGCGGAATATGGGTCGGCAGCTTTCTTTCCCACACACGATCGCGTCGCGATCGAACTCCGCGTCTCCACCACCGGATTGCTATTTCGCCCGCTGATGAAGGCCTTCTGACCCTGCGGCGATGGGCCGGCATTAGGCGCCTGGTCGTCCATCTCTGATCCTTGCACCTTCCTCTCCAAAACATAGCCTGTGAAAACGACCTGCCGTACGTACGTCGGAGCGGATCTCTTGTCCAACGATGAAATTACGGATCACAGTTGTTACACTTGGGGTCGACGACTTGGAATAAGCGCTGCCATGCTCAAAAGATGGAGAGCACCAATGACGCATGAGAACGGGCCTGCGGGGCGCCTCCTTTCCCGCCGTGAAATTTTGCGATATCTGGGCGCTACTGGTACGGTCTGGCTGATGGCCGGCAGTCTGAATCCTAGACTGTCTGAGGCAGGCACGCTTGGACCTCCATGCGTGGTCCGACCTGAGCAAATGGAAGGGCCATATTTCGTCGACGAACGCTTGAATCGTTCCGACATTCGCTCAGACCCGACCGACGGGCGAGTCAAGCCCGGTACGCCACTGGCTCTGACGCTACTGATTTCGCGCCTCAACGCGGGAGACTGTCAGCCGCTGGCAGGCGCACAAGTCGACATCTGGCATTGCGATGCACAGGGCGTCTATTCCGATGTGCAGGACCCTATGTTCAACACCATCGGCCAGAAGTTCCTGCGCGGCTATCAACTCACCGACGCGCGCGGCGAGGCTCGGTTCATCACGGTGTACCCTGGCTGGTACCCGGGCCGGACCGTGCATATCCATTTCAAAATTCGCACCACGCCTGTAGCTAAGCGAAGCTTCGAGTTCGCGTCGCAATTGTACTTCGACGATGGGCTGACAGATCGCGTCCACACTGCCCGTCCGTATGCCGCGAACGGACCGCGCACTGCACGAAACCAGCACGATTGGATCTTCCGCCGTGGTGGTGATCGCCTCATGCTGGCTCCGACGGCTGTGGCTGATGGCTACGCGGCATCGTTCGCCATCGGCCTGCAGCTCCCGTGAAAAGCCATCATGTTGTTGATTGGAATGTACTACGATGCCTGCAAAACTCGACTCCTCCTTAGAGGGGAAGGCTGAAGTGCAAGGAAACCGTCACCCTCCTAATGGTGCGGCGGGCTTGTTTTCTGCATCGTCGTTTTCCTTGTAATCTCCTCACAAATACGTATACTCCAACATACAGATAGTGTCTGAATCCTCAATAGAGGCAAGAGAGCGCATGGCCAAGATCGACGAGTTCTTTCGAATGATGGCGGAACACAACGCGTCCGATCTGCACTTGATATCAGGTCAGCTTCCTGTCCTGCGGGTCGATGGCGAGTTAGAGCGGATTACCGGGCAGGCTGTTCTCACCCAGGATACGCTTCACCCATTGCTGGACGAAATTATGCCAGGGTCGAAGAAAGACCAATTTGAGTCCTCGGGCGATGTCGACTTCGGCTATGAAATTCCAGGGCTGGCCAGGTTTCGTTGTAACTGTTTCAACCACAAACACGGTCTCGGTGCGGTGTTCCGAAAGATTCCCAGTAAGATTCTGACGGCTGAAGAGCTAGGACTGCCGCCGATCCTGACGCGGGCGGCCATGTTGAAAAAGGGGCTGGTCCTGGTCACGGGTCCGACCGGGAGCGGCAAGTCCACGACTTTGGCGGCTATGGTCGACCATGCCAATAAGCATCGAAAAGACCACATTCTGACGGTCGAAGATCCGATCGAGTTCGTACACCAGAGTCAAGGCTGCATCGTGAACCATCGAGAAGTGGGACTGCACACAATGACCTTCGCATCGGCGTTACGCGGGGCGTTGCGTGAAGATCCTGACATTATCCTCGTCGGAGAAATGAGAGACCTCGAAACGATCTCCCTGGCGATCGAGGCCGCGGCGACAGGACACTTAGTCTTTGGAACGCTGCACACCGAAAACGCGGCCAAGACGGTCGATCGGATCGTGGAAGTCTTCCCCCATGGGGAACAACCCCAAATCCGAAACACGCTCTCAACGGCGCTGCGGGTCGTGGTCGCACAGAACCTATTTAAGCGGATAGACCGGAAAGGGCGTTGTGCGGCGCTGGAGATCTTAATCTGTACATCCGCTGTCGGCAATCTCATTCGCGATGCCAAGACGGTCCAAATTCCATCCGCCATGCAGACGGGAAAAGCCGTCGGGATGCAGACGTTGGACGATGCAGACGTTGGACGATGCGATTCAGGAGCTCCTGAGTTGGAAGTGGATCTCGCCTGAAGAAGCCTACGAAAAATCCATCGACAAGACTCGGTTCGCCAAGCTGCTCAAAACGCCTCCTGACGCGCTCCAATGATCGACCTGCGCAATTAGATGCCCGCACATTGTCGGAACTTACCCC
>JANNIV010000091.1:0-8577 GCA_031405355.1 Nitrospira sp. | reverse complement strand
TCCGGGAATTTCCAGCCGATGCGCTGTTCGATCGCATCTTTCTTCTCCTGGCTCAGGCGAATAACGGTTTTGCGGATTCGTTCAGACTTGGGGAACATGATTTTGACCGCCTCGTCCTCGGTCATGAAGACTTCCGCGTGGGCCGTCTCTTCTTCAGTGAGATAGCGTTTGAGGTCGTTATCCCAGATGCGCTCGGCGGCGAACGCGCCAGTGGTCGATACAAGTCCGAGTAATATCAGAAGAGAAGTGAGTCTTACGTGAGCGAACATCCGTGCTCCTTCAATTTGCTGTCGAGGCGGCTTTGGACATCCTGCAGCACTTCCTCTGAAGGGTCTGTCGAGGCCCAGCCAAAGAGGCGTGAGCCGCCCCTAAAAACCCACCGTTGCCGCTCTTCGACAAAACTAATCTTGGTCACATCGTCGAGTCGTTTCACTGTGAGGGTAATACGGGACCGGTCTTTGCTTTCCGCCATATCACGTTGAAGAACGCCAAAGGCTCGTCCTTGCATCGAGATTTCTAGCCAGGCGGTGACAATTATGCCGGCCTCTTTATCCTTCGTGTCGATCGCGCGATCTTTCACTGCCTGAAGCGCAGCCTCCCAGGCGTGGTCATAACTGCACACGGCAAATCGTTCCTGCATGTCGCCCATTAAGGCGCAGGCCGACAAAATCCAGGCCATTATAAGGAGGCTGAACTGAGTAATATACATGAGGAAAATCCCAACCTTTGTCTAGTGCTCCCCACCAGAACGGTGAGGAGCACCAATGACGTCTAGAAGTATGTTGCCATTTGAACTAAGAACCCGTTTCCATTCAGTGGAGCAGTGCCAGCAGTTGAGAAATCGCCTGCAGGTACCAGGCCTGTTGCATTTTTCTGTGTGTTGAACTGCCAGTCGAATTTGAAGACAGTGTCTTCGATTGGTCTGAAATTGAGGCCGAGCGTCAGTCGTTCTAACTCCCGTCGATTCCCCGTTACATTGGTCTTCGTGCGGTCGTCGGTGTCGGTGTCCACTTGCTCCCAGCGTACCACCGCGGTGAAGGTCGAGGCATGCGTGAAGTGGCTTGGCGCCCACTTTCTTAGGATCTCCGGCATGAAATGGTAGTTCCCCTGGATGTAATAGCCTTGCATGCCTGCTGGCCCGATGGGGGTTGCGGGGGGGCCAGCGACTCCGGTCGCGTCGTTGTTGCTGATTCGAGTCCAGGCCGACTCTCCAATGATTTCAAATGGACCTTTCTGGAGAGTCCAGTCGAGTGCGAATATGCTGATGCGCCCGGTCCCGACCGTCGCTGTCGATGGTTTGTATGTCCCATGAAAACCAGACCCCGCGACTTCGATGCCCAGCATTGGGCTGAAGGCGACGCGGCCCACAACGGCCTTGTTATCGTCACGGTCCCGGGACACGCTCCCGCGCGCACTTCGGACTCCCAGGTCCGTAATGGCGCCTGCGCCCTGACTCATGCCGTTGACCGCGTAGACTTCATAGTCCAGCTTGGACTGGGAGGAAGGATAGAGGCTGCCATAGATACCAGCACCTGCTTCGAACCAGGTGCTGGGGATGATAATCCTGGACACCATCGGTCGATCGACCAAGTCGTTCAACGGCGAGTCGTGCAGCAAGTTGAACTTGCCGACTGGCATCAGGAGGAGACCGGCGCGTGTGTTGATAGCCTCTTTGACCAGGTAGTCGATTTGGGCGAACTCAACGTTCATGGAGCCGTCGCCAAATGTTCCCCCCGTACCTGTCTGTGGAGCATTTGGCCCGCCTCGTTCGAACTCAAGTTCCGCCGCGAATTTGATGCGGTCGGTGATATCCGCATAGATGAAGGGCACCAATCGTTGTTGTCCGAATGAGTGACGGCTTGGGTTGTCCAGGTTTTGGCGAGAGAGATTGTTATACATCACGTCGACATAACCGCCGATGATGGCCTTCGGCGCGCTCAAGAAGGGCTTGGCGTAGATCAGTTTCCCTGACCCTGTCGACCCGAACCCTAGGGGGATCGCTTCCTCTCCTTTTCGCTCGGCTCTGATGTCAACTATGGGACCAATTGGAGTGGGTGTTTGTGTGGCGGACGGAGGAGCGCTTTCTTTGCGCTCCATGGCCCGGTCACCCTTTTCGTGTTCCCGCATTTTCTTATCCACTGCCTCATCGACTAGCTTCTGAATGTCCTCCGGGGTCATGTTCTCAGCCCAAACCGAAGTAAACGGCATAGCTGCAATCACGAGAGCCCCGAGGATTGACCGGATCTTCATCGGTATCCTCCGTGGTGAGTGAGATGGTTGAGGTCTGACTCGGGACTCAAAGGTCTCTGGCCTTCTTGAAGAAATGAATAGTTCGCACAAAGGAATTGCGTATCGATGTGTCGAGTGCCTCCTTTCATGAAATGAATCATGATGCAACGGTGCCCCATCCCTCGATTGAAGAGAAGGGGATGACAACAATGCGTTTGCAGCGCTTGCACTTGAGCTCCAACCCTTGCCCGCGGACCTTGGCAATCAGTTGACCGCACTCGCAGCGGGTTTCTCCACAGTCGGTGGCGTGCTTACTAGGAGATGTCGTGCTAGCCATTGCGAGAAGTATATCCTGTTAAATGAAATTGAGAACGATTATTAATATCTCGACCGACCCTCGAAAGTCAAGGCTCCTCATGGTGCTCAACGGCAGTGCATTTGTCGTGGTCCTGCCCTATAATTCGGCGTCTTTCCGATGTAGGGGAAAGAAAGAGAAACGCATGCATTTCAACCTGCTCAATCAGTCATTTCGCATCAAAACATTCCTCCTGACGCTGCTGTGCAGCGCTTTCGCTGGCTGTGCAGGGCTGTCCACTGGCCAGGAATTGGCTGTCGTGACCAGGGCTCAAATGCAGATGGGCACGGTGGTCAAGATTACGGCTGTGGCTCGGAGTGAGTCTATCGCTCAAGTTGCGGCGACCGCCGGGTTTGCCGAGATCCATCGGCTGGAAGAGCTCCTGAGCACCTGGATCCCTACGAGCGAACTCTCTCGCGTGAATACCTCGGCGGGTGTGATGTCGGTCTCTGTGAGTTCTGAAACGATGACGGTTGTCCAAGGTGCAATTCAGGTTGCGGAGATGACCGATGGCGGATTTAATATCGCTATTGGTCCGGCGGTGGATGCCTGGAATGTGATTGAGAACCGACGAATACCGACAGAACCTGAGTTGAAGGCTCTCCGGCCCTTGCTGGACTTAAAGGCTGTTCACGTCGATGCGCGGGAACGGACAATCTTTCTTGGGAAAACAGGGATGCGGATCGATGTAGGGGGGATCGGCAAGGGCTATGCGGCGGATCAAGCGGTGATGGCGATGAAGAAAGCCGGAGCGTCAGCTGGAGTTGTGGCCCTCTCCGGGGATATTAAAACATTCGGACAGCTGCCGGGAGGGAAGAAGTTTCCCGTCGGCATTCAGCATCCGCGCAAAGAGGGAGAGGTGCTTGCCTTCATCGACTTGGAAGACGAAGCGATCTCAACGGCCGGTGACTACGAACGATTTTTCGTACGTGACGGTGTCCGGTATCATCATATTCTTGATCCGAGGACGCTTCAACCGGCGCGCCGGTGTCAGAGTGTTACGGTGATCGCCCGAGAAGGTATTTGGGCAGATGGGTTGGACACAGGGATATTTGTGATGGGCGCTGAATCGGGGATGCACCTTGTCGAAGCCTTGCCAGACGTGGAGGCCATCATCGTAGATCATGAAGGGCTCGTCCATGTGTCCTCGGGGTTACGGAGTCGGATCCGAAAACCGTGAAGCGGAGGGCTATCGGTCCAGTCGATAACTCATGGGGATCTTGATCGTCATGCGTGGTTGCCCTAACGGGTGCGGTAGATGGAACGGGGCTGCTTGCCGCATGGTTTCAATAGCGGCCTTGTCGAGCGCGGGGTATCCTGAGCTCTGAACGACTTCCACCTCTCCTAGACTCCCATCCTCATTGATCACAGCTTTGACCACAGCTTTCCCTTCGGCCCGCTCTACACGAGCTGAGGCGGGGTAGCGTTTCAATTCTTCCACACGACGTAAAATCGCTTCAGAGAGCCATCCGTAGTCGCGCTTAGCCGGTACGCTGGGTGGTGCTGGAGAAATGGCTGCCATTTGTGTTGGCGGAGAGGCCTGATCAGATTGTGCGGTCTGGGTGTCAGGTTCCGCAGAGACAGCCGTTGGGGCGTCAGCGGGTTTCACAATGGATGCGGACTCGGTAGCCATCCGTGCCGCAAGCTCATGTCTGATTGGCTCAGCCGGTTGTGGTGAGTGAGCCGTCGATCGTTGAGAAGTCGTCAATTCCGTCGGGGTCGGTGTGGGAGGCTCAGCCGCCATCGGGGTGGCGGTTCGCTCTGAAATCGGTGGAGTCGTCGGTTGTGCAAGAAGCTGGGGCGGCGAGAACGTCTGCGCCGGCGCAGTCTGCCGCGCTGAGGTAGAGGGAGCCGAAGTCGTAGATGGAACTGATCTGGCCGGAGCCTGGTTCTGGGATGATGCCGACGATTGGACTTGTTGCGTTGGTGACACCATGGCAACATTCCACTTAAACGCTTCGTTCTGAGGATCGAGTTGGATCTGCTTTACGAACAGAATTGCTGCGAGCGCCATGGTGCCGTGCAGGAAGATGGAGACGAGCCATCCCTGGACGTGAGCTTCCTTATGGCTTCCGGAGCGATGTGACCCAGCAGCGATCATAGCCGAATGACCTCCAGACTGACTTGTTGAAATCCCAATCCACGCACTTCATCGACCACGGACACGAATCGTTCGAGCAGGGTGACTTTATCTGCCCGCACGACGACTGACGACTCTCGAGGCTCCGCAGCAAGTGCCCCCTGGAGCCCTCCTTCAGGAATGGTACGGTCATTGAGAAAGAGGGCGCCGTCGGCAGTCAGGGTGATGACAATGGGGGCCTCTTTGCGGTTGCCGACTTCCTTCGCTTTTGCCAGATTGACTGGAATTTGTCCGCTGCTGATAAAGGTGGCGGTAGTCAGCACAATGACCAACAGGACCAGCATAACATCCACGAGGGGGATGACGTTGATTTGGTCAATGTCCCGCTGCATGTTGTTCCTTGTATCGGGCGAGGATTTCGGCCACTTTCCGTCGGAGAACGTTGTTCATGACGACGCAGGGAATTGCGACCATCAGTCCGACTGCCGTGGCTTTCAGCGCAAGGCTGAGCCCAATCATGATGGCATTAACGGCCATAGTACCGGAGGTTCCCATCGTATGGAAAGTGAGCATGATGCCGAACACTGTGCCCAACAAACCGATATAGGGTGCGTTCGCAGCCACCGTGCCGATGATGACCAAATGTTTGGTCAGAGCCATCTCCAATCCCAGGCTGTTGGGGTATTGAGCGAAATCGACACGGCGATAAAAGAGCCACCGTTCCACCGCGATGGCTACTGTCCAGACGCTGAGTGCCAATAGGAGTCCGATAACTCCATAATCGACGAGGTCTTTGAGCGCGTTCATGGGCGGGGCCTCAGTTTCTTAGTAAGACACAGACCGGCAGGCTAGGGGCCGTCGTGATCGTCTATCAATGCCAGATCGTGAAAAAGCCTGTCAATGCTTTCGTGTGGTCGGTCGGACCGGCTGCAACCTTATCCCGTGGACTTCTCCCGCCGAAAGAGCACGGTATGGGTCGCCAGGACACGAATTTCCACCGTCGTGCCTGCCTGATAGACGCTCGTAGAACCTTGACTGCTATGGACAATTTGGCCGGACGGGAGACTGACCGTGTACAGATTTTCCGAACCGTGGAATTGGCGAGAGAGGACACGCGAGCGGGCGCCTTCCGTGGGAACGAGGTGAATGTCGTCCGGCCGAATCATGACGACCACGTTGGTGCCGTCTGCGCACTCGATTGTGTCGGGAAACTCTCCCAGTTCTGTGTGGACCATGCCTTGGGTCACGGTTCCAGGAATGAAGTCCGCTTGACCGACAAAATCGGCGACGAAGGGTGTAGCCGGCATGTGATACATCATTTCCGGCGTATCGAACTGTTCCAAGCGGCCTTGGTTGAGGACGGCGATTCGATCGGCCATGGCAAAGGCTTCGTCATGATCGTGTGTCACGAGCACGGTTGTTGTCTTTGTCCTGCGTAACAGGTCGTGCAATTCTTGGCGCATTCGTCCAGCCATGTCAGGGTCCAAATTGCTGAAGGGCTCGTCGAGCAGCAGCACGACGGGATTCTGGACAAGTGCACGAGCCAGCGCAACTCGCTGTTGCTGGCCACCCGATAATTCGTGAGGATAGCGCCGCTCGAACCCCTCCAATCCTGTGAGGCGCAGCATCTCCTGCACCCTCGATGCGCGTTCGCTTTGAGGGAGGTGATGGAGTCCGAAGGCAATATTGTCCTGAACGCGTAGATGGGGAAACAGGGCATACTCTTGAAAGACCATCCCGACACGCCGGTTCTCCGTAGGAGTCATTACGTCCGGCGACGATACGAGTTGACCTGACAAGAAAAGCTGGCCGGAACGAACCGGTTCAAATCCGGCGATCGCTCGAAGAATCGTCGTCTTTCCACACCCCGAAGGGCCAAGTAAACAGAGAATTTCTCCTTCTCGCGCCGCAAACGAAATTTCCTGGACCGCAGGTCGTCCGGTTTCGTAGGCACAGGAGACATGGCGCAGCTCCAAGATCGACGAGGCCGGTGTGAAGAGGTTGTTCTGGAATGTACCCTTCCCAGATGGGCGTGGCGCGGTGGAATGGTCTGAAATCACGGAATCACGATCCTTCCTCTATCAGAATGCGGAACAGCTATTTCGGCGTAACAAAACTTCGGTCGCCAACACATTTTGGATAAGAAGAGACCCTCCTTGCAGGATGCTCGAAAAGTTCGTCCATCAAGGCCGCAGCGAGTGAAGATCCGAGGCGTAGCTTTCTTCACCCGCCCATCCCGAGCTGCCAAGACAGCTCGTTTCCCAAGTGGGGTACGTTGAGGGTCTGAACGATGCGAGTACGAAGCTGGTGGACTTTTTCAGCATCCTGCTAGGCTGCGCGCCAATCTTTCGAAACTAACAAGGCCAGCGCCGGGAGACTTAGCAAGACGATGAGGAGCGCAGAGGGAGCAGCAAGCTGAAAATACTCCTCGCTCGCTTCCATCCAAACGCGAATGGCCAGGGTGTCGAATCCCACCGGCCGCAATAAGAGCGTTGCAGGTAACTCCTTCATTGTCTGTAGAAATATCAAGACCCAGGCCACGACAAATCCGTTGCGAATGAGCGGCAGCGTTACCCGCCGCCAGGTGGCACGCATTCCAAGGCCCAATGTGCGTGCAACCTCTTCCAGATTCGGAGACATCTGTTGCAACGCTGGCTCTAACGACTGGAGACCGGCCGGGAGAAAATGGATTATGTAGGCTACGATGAGGATCAGCACTGAGCCATAGGCCATCGGGGCCAGTTTAGTGAAGAGCATGAGGACGGCCAATGCTGCCACCGGTCCCGGAAGCACATAGCCGGCATAGGCAGCTTGCAGGCAGCCCAGGTTCAGCATGGTCGGGCGTCGGCTGGCAAGGTAGGCAAGCGGCAAGCCGACCAACACACCACCCGTCGCGGCACTGGCTGCCAGGGTGCCGCTGTTCCAGATAAACCCAAAGAACCGGCTGTCAATCGTGGCCTGGGCCTCGGGCGACAGGCTCCATTGAATCAATAACACAGTCGGGAGTGCGAAGGCGGCACCGACGATGAGCCCGAGGTATCCGGTGACGGCAACGGTGCCGAGCCAACCATATTGGCGTCGTTGAGGAGCCCGATAGCGGCCGGTGGTTTGATAAAACCGGCTACGTTGTCGGAACCACCGTTCAGTAATGAGAAAAATCAGGGCAAGAATAACCAGTAAGAGGCTCAAGATGCTCGCCGCTGTATTATCGGACCGTCCGGTCATCTGTTGAAATACGGCGTAGGTGAGTGTCTGGTAGCGAAGCAGTGACACAGCGCCGAAGTCAGACACGACGTACAAGATGACGAGCGCGACTCCAGCGGCAATTGAAGGGCGCATCAGCGGTAGCGTCACGCGCCAGAGGGTCGAGAGACGTGAAACACCGCTGGCGCGTGCCACTTCCTCGAACGACACATTCATGCTGAGGAGAGCGCTGCGGCTCAGGAGATAAACGAAAGGAAACGTGTCCAATGCCATGACGATTGTCGCGCCCAAAAAGCTATGGGGCGAAAAGATTCTCGCCTGGGGCCCAGCTACGAGTTGCCAGAAATGCTCGACGGGGCCGCCAAATCCCATTAGGTAGGAAAAGACATAGGCCAGCACATAGGTCGGCATCGCCAATGGAAGGACTAATGCTCCCTCCCACAGCCGGCGACCGGGAAACTCTGCGCGCGTAACCAGCCAGGCTGTCGAAACGCCCAGGACCAGCGTGATGACCGATACGCTGGCGGCCAGCGAGACGGTGTTGAACAGCAGTTCAGGAATGCGAGTGGCCCATAAACGGCCCCAGATGACTGGATCAGCCGAGAGAGCTTGCGCGGTGACATAGCCGAGCGGCAGCAGGATAATTCCGGCAGTCGCCAAGGCAACGAGTTGTAGTGGTGAAACAAGGTGATAGCGAATCGTGCTCACG
>JANNIV010000090.1:0-9649 GCA_031405355.1 Nitrospira sp. | reverse complement strand
TGCCCGGAAATGATTTGCGCGTAACGCGCATAGTCGTCGCGCAACCGCTGTCGATCGGACTGGCACACCGGTTCCTGGGCTGAGATTGGACGAGACGTCAATTTCACCGGCTGTTCTATCGCCGCGCCTCTAGCCATCGTCTGTTGAACGAGGATGGCGAAACGCCGAACGGCCTCTGCATACTCCTCCACAATCATCTCGATCGGTTTGGTGTCCACTTCAAGCGCCACAGCCCTGAGGCTACAGAGATTCGGATGAGCCAGGACCTGTTCAAGCATGGTAAAGAGGATCGATGGAATCGGAGCGGCATGGGCGTCGATCCACTCAGGAAGCCCCCCTCCCCCCTGTGACCCACCAACCGACTCATGGCAGGCCAACCCTGCGATGTGGATTTCTACGACCCGCTCCAGAGGAAATTCGTCCAGGAATTCTCCGACGAATCGTTCAAGCGATGTCCGTCGACAGGCAGCAGTATAGCGATAGACCGTCCAGAGGTGCCCGATATCCAGCACGAGGCCGCAGGGCGCCAATGCTGTGACGAGCCGGAAAAAACGAGGGATCGGTATCGTGCCTGCGGAAAAATATGTGAGCGGCGGCATCTCCAAGAGAAAGAGCGGCGCAGTTCCGTCCGCTCGACGACCCTGCCGATCCATCGCCTGCTGAACCGTTGCGATATTGCCGGCCACCACCTCGGCGCTCAGCGGCGTATATAGGGGAGGAACATAGGTGCCGAACGAATAGCCCGCCATCTGCTTCATCGCGCATTCATGATTCAGCCAGAGGCTCTGTAGGCTGTTGAGTTGCGTGACCATCTCGCCGACGTCCCGCTGAAAGAACGGAGACGTTTGCACATCCGGCTGGGTGATCCACAGGCCTTCCCCGTGGTACGCCAACGGTATATCCGGCATAGTCTGTCGAACCGTGGTCAGTGCGGTCGTCGTCGCCTTAAAGACTTCCAGATAGTCCGGCTTGAGGCCTCGCTCCCTGAGTTTGTTCACCAGCTCAAACAGATCGGGAGAATAGACGTCGACTGACAGCCCCATCCCCTGTGAAGGGATTTCCATAAGGCGGCGCTGAAAATCCTGTTGAACGAAATCTGGGTCAGGCACCTATCCCCCCTTGTGCTGCTCTAAGAAATAGCCTAGTCTATTCGCCGAACCCCTTGTTTGACAAGGGAAGCCCCGGTCAAGGACCGGGGAGCCCCATCTGCTATACTTGGCTTACGTCGCCAGGGGCGGAACCCTCACGAATCGTGCAGGCGCAAATCGGGGGAAGTTTCGAACCCATGCCGATCGACAATGACAGGCCCTTCAAGACAACACGGTTCATACCCACCATGGTTGCCCATATGATGACGCCAGGGGTCGTACAAATTCCGGGAGATATATCCGTCAGCGAGGCGGCGCTGCTGTTCGAACGGGAACAGACGCCCTGCCTGCTCGTCAAGGATACCGATACGCAGTTCGGCCTCATGACGCCGACCGACATTGTAAAGAAAGTCGTCGCTCAGGGGCTCGAACCCCACGACATCGAAGTCCGGACGATTATGACACGTCCGGTGCAGTTCATCGAGTACGATGAGGTCTTGGCAGAAGCCTCGACACTCATGATGACGACAGGCGCCTTTCTCCTGATTGTCACGAAACAAAACCAACCAGTCGGGGTACTCAGCGCGCAAGACCTGATGCTCAACCCGCCCAGACGTAGCACGGAAATCCCCGTCGTCGTGAGCGTGGTTGGGCGAACCTCGGCGCAGCGACTCAACTACAACGCCATGATCACCCAACTAAACCATATCGGAGCGTCGATCGAATCGGCGGCGAAACTCACACCAAAGGCGAATGTCGTACTGGCATTTTCCATTTCCGGTCAAAACACTCCTCTGACGATTCGGGGGAGGGTGATGGCCAGCAAAGTTCTCGGAGCAGAACCAGCTGAAACCTCAACTGGAACCGGCGCCTGGCATAACGAAATTCAGTTCACAGACCTCTCGTCGTCTGACCTCACGCGGATTAGGGCTTGGACGCTTCAAACGATGCCTCCAGCCCCCAGTCGAGTCTAACCTCGCACATATGCGCATTCTTTTGACCAACAGGCGATCAGCTGATAGAGTTTTTTTGTCTCTCAAGAATGAACCGTAACTTCAGATGGATAACCCAATGAAAACGTCCCAGACCCGTTCCCGTCCCCTCCCTTCGAATGAGGAGTTGCTCAGCCAAATTCGCCTCCTGCTCGACAGCCCGGACGACGACCTGCAGGCCGCGATCATGAAGGAGCTCCTGGCTGGGACGCTTCGGCTTCACAATTCTCATCTTGATATCCTGGACCTCAAGATCGTCAACCGCGCCGTAAAAGAACTGCGTCATGCCTTCCGCGTCTTTCATGACTATCGCGATCGCCGCAAGATCAGCATCTTCGGATCGGCCCGCACCGCTTCGGATGATCCCAACTACCAGATGGCCTTCCAGTTTTCCCGACGGATCGTCGAGGAAGGGTTCATGGTCATTACCGGAGGGGCCGACGGGATCATGCGCGCGTGCCAGGAAGGCGCCGGGCGCGAGAACAGCTTCGGGGTCAATATCATGCTGCCCTTCGAACAAGGCCCGAATGCCACGATCGCCGATGATCCCAAGCTCGTCACCTTTAAGTATTTCTTCACCAGAAAATTGGTCTTTCAGAAAGAAGCCAATGCCATTGCATTATTCCCGGGCGGTTTCGGAACGCATGACGAGGGGTTTGAGATTTTAACCCTCGCCCAAACCGGCAAGAGCGATCCCCAGCCAATCGTGTGTCTCCAGGCTCCCGGCTGCGACTATTGGGACGACTGGTACAACTTCGTCACACGCCAACTCTTGAACCGTCACCTGATTAACCCTGAAGATCTCAGCCTGTTCAAAATTACCACGTCCGTGGACGACGCAATCGATGAAATCCGCCGCTTTTACCGCCGATTCCATTCCATTCGCTATGTGGGACGACTCCTGGCCATACGGCTGAAAACGGGTATCTCCCCGGAACAGGTGGCCGGCCTTCATGACACGTTTGGCGATCTGTTATCCGAGGGCACCTTCGAATTGCGCGGGCCTCTCCCCGAAGAACTCGACGAACCGGACCTACGAGAATTGCCTCGACTGGCCTTCACCTCCAACCGCCGGAGCGCGAGCCGGTTGCGTCAACTGATCGACCATCTCAACGCCCTCTAATCGGCTCGCAGGATGCTCAAACTGGTTTGTTTTGTTTATTTGGTTCATCTGGTTAGTTTCGTTCAACCAAAAACCAAACAAACGAGACAAACCAAATAAACCAAATAACGGACTTCTTCTGCTGGCGGACTTTTTCAGCATCCTGCCACCCTATCCTCACAAAGACACTTTAGTCTCAAAGCCGCATCATGGTATGCTCCGCGGCAATGGCTGGTTCCCGCATACAGCACCCATTCCCTGAGCCCCCTACCGTCGTGCTCTATCACGCCGAATGTGCCGATGGATTCGGCGCCGCTTGGGCGATATGGAATCAATTTCCAGCGGCCCGGTTCATTCCCGTCAAACACGGAAATCCACCTCCCACAGGGCTACAAGACCAGCGAGTCGTCATCGTGGACTTCAGCTATGCCCGCGAAACGCTGGAAACTATGGCTGCTCAGACACAGGCGCTCCTCGTGCTCGATCATCACATCACCGCAGAGAAAGCCCTCGCCGGACTTCCCTATGCCTACTTCGACATGAAGAAGTCCGGCGCGGTCCTGGCCTGGGAATGGGCTCACGATCGTCCGACTCCATGGCTCCTCGACTATATTCAAGACAAAGACCTCTGGACTTGGACGCTCCCCTCCAGTCGAGAAATTAATGCGGCCGTTGCCTCCTATCCCTTCGAATATCACCTCTGGAGTCACTTCAAGCAGAAGGAATTGGAACAGGAAGGGCGAGCCATCCTGCGTTATGAAAACGAGCTCGTGAGCAAACTTGCGGCGCAAGCGATGTTGGTCGACTTTCACGGATCCGTCGTTCCATCGGTCCAAAGCGCGGTCTTGACGAGTCAGATCGGCGAACGCCTCTCTGCAGAGCACCCATTTTGCCTCATGTGGCACGATCGCGATGGGCGCCGCTATTACAGCATGCGCTCGCGTGAGGATGGGGCCGACGTGGGGGCCATCGCCGCGTCTTTCGGCGGTGGAGGCCATACACATGCCGCAGGGTTTTCTGTCTCTCTTGGCCCTGACGGCTCCCTGCCGGATAACCAGGCACTTCCTCGATCGGTCATCGACCGCCGCAGGCCTCCTGGTTGAGCTGGTTGATTTGGTTTATTTCGTTTGTTTGGTTTATCTGGTTAGTTCCGTTCAACCAAATAAACTAGACAAACGAAACAAACCAATTAACGGTCTTCATACTCGCCATGATCCCTCTGCACGACGATAACCCAACCGAGCGACCGCCGATCGTGACGATCGCTTCTATCGCAGCCTGCGTCCTGGTATTTCTCTATCAGGCAAGCCTTCCTGCCGGCTCAGGAGACACGTTCGTCTTTCAGTACGGGGCAATCCCGGCCCTCGTATTTGGAGAGGCCGCCCCCCCCGAGATGGGCGTCGCCATTCCCGCCTACGCCACGTTGATCACGAGCATGTTTCTCCACGGCGGCTGGATGCATCTCATCGGGAATATGCTGTACCTCTGGGTCTTTGGAAATAACATCGAAGACGCCATGGGGCATGCGAAGTACGTCGCGTTCTATCTCACATGCGGAATTCTAGCCGCCTTAAGCCACGCCCTAACCGATCCATCCTCGTCTGTTCCCATGGTCGGGGCAAGCGGCGCCATTTCCGGTGTCTTAGGCGCTTATGTGCTGTTGTTTCCACGAGCCCGCGTGCTGGTGATGATGCCAGGTCTTGGCGCAACGAGGGTAGCGGCGGGTGTCGTCCTCGGCATGTGGTTCGTGATGCAGCTGTTGAGCGGAGGGATGAGTATCGGAAGCCAGGGCGGAGGCGTCGCATTCTTCGCCCATATCGGCGGGTTTCTCGCAGGGATGGCGCTGATTGGTCTGTTCAAACGCTCAGACGTGCCCTTCTTTGCGCCAAGCCGTAGAGGAAATTAGCCCGGTTCATTTGGTTGATTTGGTTTGTCTTGTTTATTTGGTTGAACGGAACTAACCAGATAAACCAAATGAACCAAACAAACCAAATCAACCGTCCGGTTTTCACGCATCCAGCAGCTCACGCACTTTTTCCACCAGCCCTGCTTGCCGGTAGGGACGTCTCAAGAGATACCGCGGGTTGAGGCGATGAGACACCATCGCCTCGTCGTCATACCCAGAGACAAAGAGCGGCTGCATCTTCGGATGTTGTTTCAACAACCGTCTGGCTAAATCACGCCCACCGATTTCCGGCATCATGAGATCGCTCACGGCCACGTGGACGGCTCCGGAATATCGCTGCACAAGCAGCAACGCTTCAACAGACGAGCTCGCCTCCAAGACGTGATAGCGATGCCGCAACAACGTGGAGAGCGCGAGCTTACGGTCGATTTCATTCGGTTCCACCAGTAGAACCGTTTCCTGGCCTTTGGCTGCAACCTGTGCCAGGCTCGATGGAGCCGGCGGCCTGCCCTGTCGTACAAGGGGAAGCAACACTCGCACCACCGTGCCTTCGCCGGGCCGGCTGACAACATCGAGCTGGCCTCCACTGTGTTTCACAATGCCATAGACCGCGGTGAGTCCGAATCCCACATTCATTTCCTTTGTGGAAAAGAACGGTTCGAACATGTGCGACTGGGTCTCCAGGCTCATCCCGCTTCCGGTATCGCTCACTTGAATCAATACTTTGGACTGATGCCCGGAAGACGACTGCTTCGCTTCAATCCGGAGCCGACCACCCTGCGGCATGGCATCCCGCGCATTCACCGCAAGATGAAGCAGAACTTGTTCCAGCCCTTCGCGATCGGCCTCGACATCCATCGGCGCATCTTCAATGGCCATACTGAGGTCGATGGAGTCGGGCAGCAGCCCTCTCATCACTCCGCGAAGATCCTCCAGTACGGTTTTGACCGAAAGCACCTGCCGGATATGACCGTTGTGAAGACCCAACCCGGCCAATTGAGCGGTCACGGCTGCGGCCTTCCCGCCGCTTCGGAATATGTCATCGACCGGCCCATAGAGCGGATCGTCCGGCTTGAGCCCGGATAGGACCACACCAGTCTGCTTCCCGATCACCGAAACGAGATGACTAAGTTCGTTGGCAATTCCCCCGGCAACCCGACCGATCGCTTCCATCTTCAGCGCATCATGCAATTGCTGTTCAACACCTTCTCGCTCCTTCTTCTCCTGCCGGACATGCTCATTCGCCCGTGCAAGATCGCCCTTGAGACCCTTGAGACGGGCCTCCAACTGATCACGCGACGCTTGCAAAGCCCGTTCAGTTTCTTTCAGAACCTCGATGCTCCCCAGCAATTGTGTCTTTTGTTGCCGTTCAGTTCCGATCGTTTGCAGCGCGAGACCGTAGAACATCGCCATCACCAACAAAACCGGTACACCCAGCAGATGCCCGGGCGACAAAGAGCCAGTTTGTACGACTCCCTGATAGAGGATGATGCCATATCCGACACAGAGCAACAGAGATAACCCAATGACATGGGAGAGCCGGCGCACCGAGGCGGCAATGAGCATGAGGATGAAATACGACAGATAGAGTTCCGACCGGGCATTACCTGAAAGATAGATGGTTCCGGTCACGAGAACCGTATCGATCCCGACCACGGCCCCGCTGAACCACGCAGCCTGTAAAATCGAGGCCGGCACATACCGGAGACAGAAGACCATTGCCACCAACCCGGCGACAATCAGCACGCTCGTCGAGCGGCTGACGATCAGCGCCTCTCCAAACAACAACTGGTAGCCCAGCATCACGCCGACCAGCGACTGAAGCCCAACATATCGTGGACGCGAAATCATACTATCGTGAGTCGAATCCGCCGAAGACGACTCGATCTGATTCTCAGAGTGTACGGCAAGACTGCTCATCTGGTTATTCTCCTGCTTAGGCTTGGGCGACCGAAGACTAGGATGGAGCAAGTCCTATACCGATATCTCGATGGGACGAACCATGTTTTTCCAGTAGGCTATGGCCTGGGGACCTGAACCGTTTGGTCCATCTCCCTACAGCGCGTCACAAAATCGAACGATGCGGGATGGCCAAAAAATGGCTCTCAGATTGGGTTTGCCGGGTGGCGCGCGAGGAGCGAGACGCGCGAGAAAAGCGGGACGGGTGAGATGGACGACGGTTCGAGGTTCGAGGTTCCCGGAACTTCGAACCCAGAACTTCGAACTTCGTGTCGCGCTTTACGCTTCACGCTTCACGAACGACGCAGCTGGTCGTGCATCGTTCGCCGAAATTGCTTGGCATGATCGAGGGCTTGATCGACCGTCTCTCCGAGGAAGGTGATATGACCCATCTTGCGGCGGGGACGCATCTCACGCTTGCCGTAGAGATGGAGTACCGCACCGGGAATATCCAGCAGAGTTCGACAGTCTGCGCCCTTCTCCATAAACATTGCAGCATCGTCGCCAATGAGGTTCACCATGACGGCGGGGCTCAGCAGACGCACCTCACCAAGCGGCATCCCGCAGATCGCGCGAACCTGCTGCTCAAACTGGGACACACTGCAGGCATCAAGCGTGTAATGGCCTGAGTTATGGGGCCGCGGGGCGACCTCGTTGATGAGCAGTTCCCCGCCTGGCAGCTGAAACAATTCGAGACAAAATACCCCGACCCCTTCCAGCCGATCGACAACCTGACAGGCAAGAGTGGCCGCTCGTTCAGCCATAGCTGACGATCCTGGGGCCGGCGCCTTGGTGGTTCGGAGAATCCCCTCTTCATGTTCATTTTCAACCAGGGGGTAGCTGCAACTCTGTCCGTCAGCTCCACGGACGACCAGAATCGAGAGTTCCCGTTCAAAGGGCACCAAGGACTCCACGATCCATCGCATACCGGGACGCGCAGATTCTGCCAATGCTCGTTCCACCTCCGGGACATCGGACTCTCGGGGGATTCTCCACTGTCCCTTGCCGTCATAACCGGCCGTGGCCGTCTTACAGAGGGCAGGATAGCCGACCTCCCGAACGGCCGTCGCCAATTGATCGGGAACGGTCAGGCCGGCGAAGCGAGGAACGGGAAATCCGTTGGAGGCCAAGAACCCCTTTTGTTCGAGACGATCCTGAATCACGCTCAGGACAGCGCTCGACGGACGAACCGGCATCTGCTGCTCCAACGCTCGACAGAGCTCCGCCGGGATATTTTCCCATTCATAGGTCACGACACTGACCAGGCGGGCAAAACGCTCAAGAATGTGTGGGTCGATAAACGGAACAGGAAAGCTGTGCGTGGCAACACGATGAGCCGGTGCCTCAGGGTCCGGATCCCAGACGGCAACGCGATACCCAAGACGGCATGCCGCCAGGGTGAACATGGCGCCCAATTGTCCGCCACCCAGGACGCCCAGGATAGATCCTGGCTCAATGACGGCAACCTTCACGACCGGCGACTCGGACGGCCAGGTTTTTTCGTATTGGTCACCAAGCCCTTCGCTTCAGGAGACTGGAGCACCTTGTCCGTCTGTGTCTGACGGAATAGTTTCACACGAACGGCGATCGCTGGATGCTTACCAGCCAGGATTTGCGCCGCAAGCAAACCGGCATTCTCCGCCCCTCCGATCGCCACCGTGGCGACGGGAATCCCTCTTGGCATCTGCACGATGGAAAGAAGCGAATCGAGTCCGCGAAGATTCTCCGTCGGGATCGGGATCCCGATGACCGGCAAATGCGTCTTCGCAGCCAGCATCCCGGGAAGATGGGCCGCCCCGCCGGCGCCGGCAATAATGACTTCGATCCCTCGGCCGGGCGCTTGTTCTGCATAGGCGAACAATCGATCCGGGGTCCGGTGCGCAGAAACAACCATCAATTCGTGTGGAATTCCGAGATCCGACAGAATCGCCACGGCTTTTTCTAAGATCGGGAAATCGGACTTACTTCCGCCCAATACCCCGACCAAGGGATGCGGATGATCCGTTCCTCGCTTCCGTGATTGTGATCCTTTGCTGAGACGAGGCATATTCGTGCGGGCCCTTCTTCCGCGGCTCTCTGACTCTTATCCCGCACCTTAGCGATTCTCCAACTGATGGTCAAGTCAGGTTCCGAGTTTCCAGTTTCAGGTTTCTAGTCATTCGTTTCGGATTGCTGAAATTCAGAGGTCGAACATGAAACCTGAAACTAGAAACCAATCGCTCCCGAACGAACGACGCTTCACGCGTGTCTTTCACGCTGCGGGCAGGCTAGCAGGTTGCAGAAAAACTGTTGTGGCACGATAGAAATTCAATGGCCCGCACGTCTAGGCCAACAGAAGAGCCTTCCCGCAGGATGCTCAAAAAGTTCGTCCAGCAAGGCCGCAGGCGAGTCGAAACCGGAGGCGTACCCTCGGAGGTACGTTGAGGATTTCGATGAGCCGAGAACGAAGCTGGCGGACTTTTTCAGCATCCGGCATAGAGGGTCTTACCCTAGCGGACGTGTCGAACGCAAGACAGCCCCAAGCTGCCGCAGACGTTCATCGCACAACATCTCATCCACATGAACGGCTTACTTACGGATCCAGTTCGGATGACTGTCGACC
>JANNIV010000089.1:0-3775 GCA_031405355.1 Nitrospira sp. | reverse complement strand
TCTCGTGTCATCCACGCTGAAGCGATGCTCGAAACAGACGTCCCAGGGATACGAACATTTGCTATGCAGGTGAGAGACGATTCCATGGAGCCTCTCTTCAGTGAGGGCGAGGTCATTTTCGTCAACCCAGATCTCCCGGGTGAGCCTGGTCACTATGTGATGGTCGATAGTGAGGATGGCCGCCCAGAGGGAGCCCTCTTGAGACAGCTTAAGGAAATCAGCGGGCGGGCCACACTTCATCCACTCAAACAACTGTATAAAGATCTCCCCGTGACAAATCAACACCGTATCTTGGGGAGGGTCGTGCGGATGCGGAAGAATCTTTGAGCATTGGCCATCCGAGTGGAGCCGGAAGTTTAATATTGCGCAGTGCGAATGGCCTGAACCGGTCAGAGCACGTCGCTCCAGGGAGGACTCACGGCAAAGGCAGCGTTAATCAAGCCGACGTGGGAGTAGGCTTGAGGGAAATTGCCGCACTGGGTATTTGTGGCGGGTATGAAATGCTCGGAGAACAGTCCGACATGGTTGGCAGCGAGGAGTACTCGATCAAGGATGGTTCGGGCCTCGGTGGTCCGTCCCAGCCTGGCGAGCGCCTGGGCGATCCAAAAGGAGCAGATGACGAAGGCTCCTTCCGGTTTTCCGAAGTCGTCGTTTCGCACGTAGCGGTAGAAAAATCCGGTATCCTCGTTCCCATGTCGAAGCGCGAGTTCCCGGGTGATATGCAATACCGTGGACTCACAGAGTTGCTGGTTCGGATAGCCCAGGATCGGGAGCTGGGCGAGGGCGGCGTCATCACTGAAATCAGTGGGACCATTTCTGAGCGCGCCGCCATGTACGCCTCGGAGGAGGGCCTCCGCCGCATGGATCCGTGCGGCGGTCAAGTCCAAGGAGATCGAACCGAGGTGCCCGGCTTGTCTGATGCGCTCCAATCGTTCCAGACCGGCCCAAGACATCAAGTTCGTAAAGGAATGTTCCTGCCAGCCGTTGCGGATCTCCCAGAGCCCGGCGTCCGGCTGGCCGATGCTGCGAACACACAACTTCGCCAGATGGGCCAGGAGCATGTCGAGATCTTTGCTGCGCAAATCGCTATACCGTTCGTCAAAGAAAATCGGCGTAAAGGTTAGAATCATTTCTCCATAGGCATCGTTCTGCACATGCTCCGCCGCTTGGTTGTGGCTGCGAATCGGTACACCGCCCCGATAGCCGGCCCAATTCGGATGCTCAATTTCCGGCAGGGGAAGACTTTGGCTCAATGTATAGACAGGACGTAAGCGGTCGCGGGAATGTTCGTGCGTATGCGCAATGTTCAGCAGAAATTTGAGAAAGGCTTCCATTTCTTCGAAGTGGCCCAGGTTATGAAACGCCGTGAGTGCGAAATAGGCGTCGCGCAGCCAGCAGTAGCGATAGTCCCAGTTTCGCCCCCTGCCTGGTTGTTCGGGGAGGCTCGTCGTCAGGGCTGCGAGGATGGCGCCCGTGTCTTCGAAACAGTGGAGCTTCAAGGCCAGAGCGGAGCGGATGACCTCCTGTTGATGCAGCAGCGGCACCGAGCAGTTTTTGACCCAGATGCGCCAGTAGCGTATGGTCTGTTCAAGAAAATCGTGTGTGACTTTGACGAGGTCGTCTTCAATGCCGAGTCCCCACGTCAGGCCAAAATAGAACTTCTGAGTCAGCGCGACCGGAGTTTCATCGCAGAGATAGGTCAACGGCATGTTCGTCAACAGGCGGAGCGACTCGCCGCGGATGTCGTAGCGAAGATGGTTACTGCCCCTCACGGGCTGCACAGAAGTTTTTTCCCAGCCCGAGACTGGCCGGCAGCTCACGCGGATGGCTGGAGTGCCCTGCAACGGTTCAACCAGACGAAAGAGTGCCGCCGGACGATAGATGCGTCCATACTGCTCGAACCGCGGACAGAAGTCGGTAATCTGAAACGCGTCATCGTTCGGCAATATGACAGTGGTGAGCAGAACATTGGTATTTGCAAGATAGCGCTGTTCGGCCTTGGTTTCGGCGGAAGAGATCGCGCTCGCGATCGAAAAGTGCCCCCCGTCCGGATCCAGCAGCCGTCCGAAAACGGGCGGACTGTCAGGTCGCGGCGCGCACATCCATTCGACAGCGCCGTTCAGTCCGATCAACGCCGAGGTTTGACAATTGCCGATAAGGCCGTACGGATACATGCCGTTACCATAGGCGATTGTTCGCCCGAAGTAAACGAGAGGTGACCTATGCGCTTATCGCTTCGATTCTTGTTACCGCTGGCGTTGGTGTTGGCCGGTCTGGCCTATGCGGTCATTCCACTCGTCGATACGCTGACATTGAAATGGTTTGTGCGGGATCTTGAAATCCGGTCGGAACTGATCGGCCGTATGGTCGAAGGTCCTTTCGTCGATCTCCTGGCGGCGGATTCCAAAGTAAAACTGCTCAACTATTTCAATCGACTCCTTCAGGACGAACGGTTCTTCGCCATCGGATTCTGCGACCGGGACGGCAAGCTGACCTACAAAACCTTGACCTACCCTGATTCGATTCCGTGCGACGGAACCAGCACCATCGAAACCGGACAGACCGCCGTATTACGGCTTAGCCAAGGAGCCGTTCATGTCGCGGCTGTGGGAATCGAGGGAAATGGCCGCGTCTGGGGACGCCTCATGCTCGTCCATGACATGAGTTGGATTGAACGTCGAAGCAGCGATACCAAGTGGTACCTCTACTATCTGTTTGCGATCATCGGCGTGGTGATTTCCCTTGTGACGGTGCTGGTCGCGCACCTGAGCTGGCGAGGATGGGTCGCCGGCGTGCGAACGATGCTTCGCGGTGAGGGGCTTGCCGCATTGCTGCGCAATAAGCCGCAGCAGGATTCAGAGCTCCATCCGGTCGCGCAGGATCTGCGTGCCATGATTCTGGAACTTGAATCGGACAAGCGTATGCGCGATGAGAGCCAAATGAGCTGGACGCCGGCCACTCTCAAAAAGATCCTGCGCGATCACTTGGCCGGAGATGAGGTACTGATTGCCTCCAACCGTGAACCGTATCTCCACAATCGGAAAGGGCAGCATATCGAAGTCCAAGTGCCGGCTAGCGGGGTTGTCACCGCCCTTGAACCGATCATGCGTGCCTGTTCTGGCGTGTGGATTGCGCATGGCAGCGGCACGGCTGACCGAGAGGTCGTCGATGCGCACGACCATGTCCGTGTCCCGCCGGATAATCCTGCCTACCAGATCAGGAGGATTTGGATGTCGCCGGAGGAAGAAGACGGCTACTACTATGGATTTGCCAACGAAGGGCTCTGGCCGCTCTGTCATCTGGCCCACGTCCGCCCCATCTTTCGATCCTCGGACTGGGAACAGTACAAGAAGATGAATGAGCGCTTTGCGATGGCCGTCATCGAGGAGGCCAAGACCGATAATCCGGTTGTGTTGGTGCAGGACTATCATCTCGCGCTGGTGCCCAAGATCGTGCGCGACCATCTCCCGAACGCGACGATCGTGACGTTTTGGCACATTCCCTGGAGCGATCCGGAACGCTACGCCATCTGTCCCTGGCATCGAGAGATCCTCGAAGGGCTCTTGGGGAGCAGCATTCTCGGATTTCACACGAGATTCCATTGCAGAAACTTCATCAATACTGTGGACCGTTCTCTCGAAACGAGGATCGATTTGGACAGTTCCATGGTTTCCTATCAAGGCAAACTCACTGCGGTGAAGCATTACCCGATTTCCATCGCGTGGCCCACTCGAGCGCAGGCACAACTGCCGTCCGAATCCGAGTGCAGGACCCA
>JANNIV010000088.1:0-5709 GCA_031405355.1 Nitrospira sp. | reverse complement strand
CATCCTCTCCCATTTATCTAAAGCCGGGGTCTCCGTTCCTCGCCTCTATCACTATGATCAATCGGCAGGGCTGCTCTATCTTGAAGACTTTGGGGATCTCACCCTGTCGGAAGCCTGTCGGAAGGCGAGTGCGGCGGACGTGGAAGCGCGCTATACGCAGGCCGTCGATGCCCTCGCGCAGATGCAATCGGAGGCGACCTCACTTGCCGACCAGAATTGTCTCGCGTTCCACCGGAGTTTCGATGTGCCGCTTCTCATGTGGGAGTTCGACCATTTTCTGGAATATGGGATCGTAGCGAGGCAGGGGAAACCGATGTGCGCCGACGATTACCTGCCAATCCGTGCCGAATTCGAAAAAATTGCCGAGTCGCTTGCCGGCCAACCGCGCGTGTTCGTCCACCGGGATTATCATTCCCGCAACCTGATGGTGGATGGCGTGAGGCTGGGTGTGATCGACTTTCAGGATGCGCTGCTGGGGCCGGCGACGTACGATCTTGCCTCGCTGCTGCGCGACGCCTATATCGAACTCGATGAGTCACTGATCGACCGCTTGATCGACCGTTTCCTCGATCGGGTGACCAAGCATCAGGAGGTGCGAACCAACCGGGAGGCCTTCCGCCGCCTGTTCGACTTCACGAGCATCCAGCGCAACTTGAAAGCGGCGGGCCGATTCGTCTATATCGATCGCGTCAAAGGCAATCCCAATTTCCTTGCCGACATTCCCCGTGTCTTGAACTACGTCAAAGGCAATCTCCTGAAGTACCCAGAGTTGGCCACGCTCCGGAAGCATCTCACCCCCTACGTGCCTGAATTGCAATGAATGCCGTGAGGGGTGAGGCGTTAGGCGTCAGGCGATGGAGGATTGAACCCCCTTACCCCTTACCCCTTACCCCTCACGAGGCTTCATGAAAGCCATGATCCTCGCAGCGGGCTTGGGGACTCGGTTGAGACCGCTTACGAACGCGATCCCGAAGCCGCTCCTTCCCATCGCCGGCACACCGCTCATTGTGTGGAATCTTTTGTTGCTGAAGCGGCATGGGTTCCATGATGTGGTGATCAATCTGCATCACCTTGGACCGATGATCGAGCAAGCGCTCGGCAACGGCTCGCGGTACGGGTTGCGGATCATCTATTCGCGCGAGCCGACGATCTTGGGCACGGGAGGCGGACTCAAGCAGGCAGAGCCGTATTTTTCCGGTGAGTCGGTGTTAGTGCTCAACGGCGATACGCTCGTGGACCTCGATCTCGGCGCGTTGTACGAGTTTCATCGGCAGCGAGACGCCGTGGCGACGTTGGTTCTGCGCAAAGACCCTGAGGCGGCACGGTGGGGTCTGGTGGAAATGGATTCGGACAACCGCATTGTGCGGATCACCGGGCGTGGACTCACGGATCAGGCGCCGACTCAACCTCGCATGTTTGCCGGGATCCATGTGCTCCGTCCACGGCTTTTGCGCGATGTGCCGAAGGGCGTGGCCTCGACGATTATCGATCCCTATGTGGCGGCGATTGAACGGGGGGAAACGGTGCTCGGGTATGACTGTGAAGGGTACTGGTCAGACATCGGGACGCCGGAACGCTATGCACAAGCCGAACAGGATGCATCAGCTGGTCGTATTACGCTCGCAACAAGACAGTTGCCTGCGTAGTAGAATGCTCTCTCGTTCATTTGGTTTGTTTGGTCTATCTCGTTTGTTTGGTTGAATGAAACTAACCAGATAAACAAAACAAACCAAATAAACCAGATCAACCGTTCCCGTCCGCTACCGTTAATTTGACCCCTCTTTTTCCTTCAGTCGCTTAATTAAGCGGGCCAGGTATGTGCGTTGGAGCTTGAGGCGGTCTGCCGCTTTTGTCTGATTACCCTCCGCTTCTTCAAAGGCTTGCTCGATAATGTAACGGCTATGTTGGTCCATTGCCTCATGGTACGGGAGAGATGAAGGGGGGCGGCGTTCACCCAGTGAAGTGCGGTCCAGGCTATCCAACGACAGCATGTCCGGATTGATAGTGTCCGACTGGTTCAAGACGACGGCCCGTGCGACGACGTTTTCTAATTCGCGAATGTTGCCAGGCCAATGGTACCGGCCCATAGCCTCCATTGCCGCAGGGCTGAACATGATACCGGGACGTTTTGCTTCCCTGGCGTGCCGGTTCAAGAAAAACATGGCCAGGGCAGGGAGGTCATTGGACCGTTCGCGGAGCGGAGGGAGAGTCAGGCTGATGACGTTCAAACGGAAAAACAGATCCTCGCGAAACTCACCGGTCTTCACGGCCAGTCGGAGATTCTTGTTCGTCGCGGCGATGATCCGAACATTGATCGACACGAGGCGTGTCCCGCCGACTCGATGGAATTCCCTATCCTGGAGCACGCGCAGTAGTTTGGCTTGCAGCGGCAGCGACATGTCGCCGATCTCGTCCAGGAAGATCGTGCCTCCATCCGCCATCTCCAATTTGCCCTTTTGTAGGCGATCCGCGCCGGTGAAGGCGCCACGTTCATGTCCGAAGAGTTCGTTTTCGAGCAGCGTTTCCGTGAGGGCGACACAGTTGATCACCACCAACGGCATGGCCTGACGCAGGCTCCACTGGTGGATGGAGCGGGCGAAGAGTTCCTTGCCCGTGCCGCTCTCCCCCAGCAGTAAGACGCTGGCATCGGACTTCGCAGCGCGCCGGGCCGACTCCATCACTCCACGGATCGTTTCGCTCATGCCTACAATCGAGGCGTAGCGGCTGTCGACTTCTGACTTGAGGCAGGCGACCTGCCGTTTAAGGGTATCGCGCTCCAAGGCTTTGCCGATCACGAGGAGCAGGTGATCTTTATCCAACGGCTTGGTCAGGAAATCGTAGGCGCCGGTTTTCATCGCCTCGACAGCGGCATCGATCGAGGCATGGGCAGTCATGACGATGACAGGGAGATCTTCGGCTAGTCTGACTTTCGGGAGTCGTTTGAGGACCTCAAGGCCGGTCAGGCGAGGCATATCCAGATCGAGCAACATGAGGTGAGGCGCTTCCTGCTCGACCATCTCGAGTGCCTCGACCCCATCGCGCGCGAGCACGGTTCCATAGTCGGAGGCCTGCAGACGGTCCTCCAGCATCGTGGCAATGTCGGGATCGTCGTCGACGATGAGGAGTTTGGCCTTCATCTTCGCCTCCATTTCGTGGGAGGGTGAGGATGATCCCTCCCAGCTCGACTGCCTTCCTTCTCTTGGAAGGGCACCCATGTTGGTCTCCGTGCGGCCGTCGAACGAAGTTACAGATAACCCCACCAAGCTTGCTCGTTATCTCTTCAGGGATGGAGGCTGATTGATCTTCCACTGCGCGCGTCCAACGAGGGCCTTCTGAGGCCGCGCGTTGCGCGAGCACAGAAGATCATCAGGCTTCATCCCCTCCTCTGTTCTGGGAGCACAGGACCAACGTGGGTGCCCTTCCAATCCTTTTTATCGTGGGGGCTCCGCGAGCAGGGGAATCGTCCTCACTCACCCACTGCTACTCCATTAAGTTCATCACCAAGCCCGTCAGCGGTTTCGGGAAAAAGTACGTCGACTTGTGGGGCATGCGTTCTCCAGCCGTTGCGACGGCTTGTACTTCGCTGACTTTTGTCGCGTTGAGCAGCAAGGCCCCGGTTCCCGTTCCCTTTGCCACCCAATCCAAGGCTTCATGGTCATCTTTCGTATAGAGGATGGCCTCCTGTTCCTGTGGCGTCGGACAGAGTGACGCGACGACGAGTTGTTGGAGCAGCGACACATCGAGCTTGGCGCGAGGAGAGGCTTGAGCAGGAGGACGGTGGGCCGGTTTCAAGCTCAGGGTGACGTAGCGGCTATCGCCCTTCAACGCCAGACCGAACATCGGAACCGTGCGGCCGTTCGTTCGCAAGGCCTCGATAAATTTCGCGCGAGTGGCTGCCTGCGTGGCAACAGTGAACGGAAACTCTTGCAGGTCGAATGTGGCGCCCAACAATGATTGCACATGGTCATAGGGAGGCAAGGTTGTGGTCGTGACCCGATGTGTTGGAAGCACGGTTAAGCCAGGGTCTTCGAGGGAAGTCAACAGCATCAGCACCGCGTCGTACGCATGCTGACCGACCGGCGATCCGGCCTGCTGCCGGCGGAGCTTCTGATAGTTCAACGCGGTCTCGTAGCGATGGTGGCCATCAGCGATAAATAACGGTTTACTGCGTAAGGTGTCGACTGCCTGCTTCAGCACAGCCGGATCCGTCACAGCCCAGAGTTGCTGACGGAACCCCACATCATCGCGAAAGTCGATCGAAGCCGGCTTCCCCTTCATGGCCCCTTCCAGCAGGCCCATCACTGCTCCTTGCGGGTCGGAGTAGAGGGACCAAATGGGACTGAAGTTCGTCTTGCAGGCTTCGAGGAGATTCAGCCGATCTGTCTTGGCGGCTGAGCGTGTATTCTCATGCGGGTAGATATGTCCGGAGTCGAGCGCTTCCAGTTTGACGGTGGCGAGAAAACCCTTGAGAGTTTTCGTCGGTGAGCCGGCTGGAGCATAGGGCGCTGTGTATTCGATGGTATGGTAGTAGAGGGTGGGCTGCGCATCCCGTTTTAGCGCTCCGCTCTTCAGCCAGTCGCGGAGGGTCGATGCGGCACGGAGATATCGATTCTGAGTCGGACCATCGCCTGGTTGATCGAGCCCTAATTCGAGTCGAATGATGTTCTGTGGATGGCGATCGTGGAAAGCCTTTTGTCCTGCTGCATCGATGATGTCGTAGGGCGGCGCCACGACCTGTTTGACGTCTCCGACAACCGCCGTATTGTACTGCATGCCATGAAATGGAATGATTGTCGACATAGCGAAGTCCTTTACTCCGTAAGTGGTTGGGGCCGTTGCGGCGCAACGACATGAGGCGTGCAACCGTTCCTGCTGCGTGGTGCCCTCCGACGCCCCGGTGGCCTGGATACGCAGAAGAAAGGTTATCGATCGCGAGTGACCATATAGTCGGCGGTCACCGAAAGGGCGCGTTTGGCCGTACTGTCTTCGAACTGGTCGAGGTCTCGTTGGGCTGCAGCGATGTAGAACCTCGCACGGTCCATGGCATAGGTAATCGAGCCCATTTTATCCATCAAGTGGATGAACCGCCCAAGGTCTTCTTCTGACAGGGTTCTGCTTTCCATACGGTCGACGATCATCTGCCGGTCCTGCTCCGAACAATGATGCAAAAGATGTAAGAGCGGCAGGGTCGCTTTGCCTTGGCGGAGATCCTGCCCCAGTGACTTGCCCAAGTGTTCGCCATTGGCGGTGTAGTCGAGCGTATCGTCTGCCACTTGGAAGGCGATCCCAAGATGCAGGCCGAACCGGAAGAGCGCATCCTGCTGGGGCTCTGAAGCATCCGCAAGCATGGCGCCCATGCGACAAGCGGCGGCAATCAAGCCGGCCGTTTTGTATTCGACAATCTTGAGGTATTCCGTTTCCGACATGGAGGGGTTGCCGTTGTAATAGAGCTGAAGCACTTCGCCTTCCGCCATCTTCTTGCAGGCCTCGCCGAGCACTTCGTTAATCCCATGGTGATGGAAGTCGACGACCTGGCAGAAGGCTTTGGAATAGAGGTAGTCGCCGACGAGGATACTGATTTGGTTGCCCCAGACTTTTCTGGCGGTTCGCCGTCCTCGGCGGATATCGGCCTCGTCGACCACATCGTCATGGAGCAGCGACGCAGTATGAATGAACTCCACCAGGCTGGCGAGTTGGTGATGGTCGCGA
>JANNIV010000087.1:0-2397 GCA_031405355.1 Nitrospira sp. | reverse complement strand
GAGCAACTGAGAGAGGGAATGGAACAGCACTTCCAGCACCAACGTGCTTTTTCCGGAGCCCGATACACCTGTTACACAGGTGAGCAGGCCAAGCGGAATCTTGGCGGTCATCCCCTTGAGATTGTGTTTCGTGGCCCCCATGATGGACAACAGCCCCTTGGCCTTGCGCTGGCGGCGAGGCAGGCTGACCATCTGTGTGCCCCGGAGATATTGACCTGTCAGCGAATCGAGATTCCCCATGACGTCGTTCGGTGTGCCTTGGGCAATGATCTGCCCGCCATGCGTCCCGGCGCCCGGCCCCATATCCAGCAGATGGTCCGCCGCCATCATGGTTTCTGCATCGTGCTCAACCACCACGACCGTGTTGCCCAGGTCGCGCAGGCGCAGAAGGGTTTGGAGTAAACGCCGATTATCCCGCTGATGGAGACCGATCGACGGCTCATCGAGGATATAGAGGACGCCGACGAGGCCAGAACCGATTTGCGTGGCGAGCCTGATCCGCTGTCCTTCTCCACCGGACAAGGTCGCAGCAGCCCGATCCAACGTCAGATAATCCAACCCGACATTGACGAGAAACCCGAGCCGTTCACGAATCTCTTTCAAAATGCGCTGGGCGATCAGCAACTCGCGCTCGGTGAATTTCAACGATCCGAAAAAGTCGGCAGCCGCTCGCACGGAGAGATGCGTGACCTCCGCGATCGACTGTGTCGCCAACTTGATCGACAGGCTTTCAGGCCGCAGCCGCGCGCCCTTGCAGACCTCGCAGGGTTCCAGCAACGTGAAGTCTTCATCGTCCTGAGAGCCGGGTGTCATGGCGTAGCCGATACCGTCGCAGGCTGGGCAGGCTCCATGTGGGCTGTTGAACGAAAAAACGCGCGGGGTGATTTCTGGATAACTGACGCCGCAACGGATGCAGGCGAGCTTTTCGCTGTAGAGTGAGACTTTTCCGTTGTCCGTGAGCACCCCGACGAGTCCACCGGCGAGTTTCAGCGAGGTCTCTACCGAGTCGGCCAACCGCCGATCCATGGCCTCACCCTGCTTCATCACCAGCCGATCGACCACAATTTCAATCGTGTGTTTCTTCTGTTTATCGAGCGCGATGTCTTCGTCCAGCCCAACCAGCCGACCATCGACCCTGGCCCGGACGTAGCCGGCCCGGCGCATGTCGAGGAGTTCTTTTCGATACTCGCCCTTCCTGCCACGGACGATCGGAGCCAATAGCTGAAACTTGCTTCCCTCCGGCAGCAGGCCGATGGCATCCACCATCTGTTGCACTGTCTGCGCTGTGATTTCATCGCCGCATTGAAAGCAGGAGGGGCGTCCGATCCGGGCAAAGAGGAGACGAAGGTAGTCGTAAATTTCCGTTACGGTGCCGACCGTGGACCGGGGATTGTGGCTGGTGCTTTTTTGCTCAATGGAAATGGCGGGCGAGAGCCCTTCAATTGAGTCCACGTCGGGCTTGCCCATCTGTTCGAGGAACTGCCGGGCGTAGGCCGAGAGCGATTCGACGTATCGCCGTTGCCCTTCGGCATAGATCGTGTCGAAGGCCAGCGACGACTTGCCCGACCCGCTCAGTCCCGTGATTACGACGAGCCGGTCGCGTGGAATCGTCACATCGATGTTCTTGAGATTGTGCTCCCGCGCTCCTTTAATAACGATCGAGTTATGCATCAGGGGCGGGATTATAGCATTCAACCTCTACCCTTGACACTGTTGAATCGTACGTCTACTATACGTACGATTCAACAGGAGGGCGGTATGCCCAGGGCCGCATTAAAAAAAGAGAAATGGACACTTTCATTCGACCCGGCGCTAAAAAGCGCGGTCGTCAAGGCAGCCAAGCGCAGAGGGGTCTATCCTGTGACCGTGCTCGAAAATCTCGTGAGGGAAAAATTCAACCCGTATGGGCATACGGACGTGGATGATAGCGCCGACTATGTGACCGCACTCCGGAAACAGGGCCGAAAACAGTCCGACGATGCATTCTTGGACGAGATTGAAGCATGGCAAAAGTCTCGGTCCTCGTAGATACCGACATCTTCATCGATTTTTTCAATGCAAGCCGGTTTTATGCTCTGTTCGATTCCGCCCGATTCACCGTCTACTATTCCATCATCACGAAAAATGAACTGCTGGGCAAGCCCGGGCTCCGCGATGCTGAACGGGAATCTATTTTGGTCGAGTTGGCCCGATGCCGGCTCATTCCCCTGTCCGATTCCATTGCCGCTCGATACTCCGATCTTCGCCGCCTGCATCCTTCACTCGACAAAGGTGACGCGCTCATCGCTGCCACCGCCCTCGTCAAGCGTCTTCCTCTGATGACGCGAAATAAACGGCACTTTCAGATGGTAGCCAGCCTGACTTTATTCGGGGAGTGAGCGCCTTCCCCGCCCCATC
>JANNIV010000086.1:0-4525 GCA_031405355.1 Nitrospira sp. | reverse complement strand
TCCGATCGCGGCGCTGTCGTGCTCTTGTTGGCCGAAGGCAAGGCCATTCCGGTTTTCGTCGATCTGACAGTCGCGCTGTCGATTCAAGGTGCGTTGAACGGCGAGACGCTTTCGCGTCCCCTCTCTCACGATTTGATGCGTACGATCTTGGAGGCCTATGGCGGGAAAGTGTTGCGTACCGTCATCACGCTCAAGGGCGGAACCTATTACGGTGCGTTGACCGTTGCGGTGCAGGATCAGGTGAAAACGTTTGACAGCAGGTCATCCGATTCGATTGCGCTGGCCGTTCATTTCAAGGCGCCGATCGTAGTGGGCCGGGATCTATTGGAGTCAGCGGGGCGCGCTGTGGAAAAGTCGAAGACGGAGGATTTGTAGTCCAAATAACGCTGGTCAGGACAGATTCTTATCGTGTGCAAAGCAGAAAGACTTGCGGCTCCTACATATCAGTGATTTCAATCGTGGCTGGTACCGCGCTGTGTTCTTCCCTCGGAATCGTTGCAGGCGAAGGCGTCACTCACCAGTCATGAAAACTTTCCTGGAAACTGTTTTATCAATGCTTCTGTCAACGTATCTGCGATGACATAGACGTGTTCTCGCATCATCTTCCAGGTTTCATCGAGATGCGCATAGTCCTTTTTCTTGTACTGGTTGATTTGGAGCACATGGTGGGCGCCATGCGCTGCGATCAACCCCCGAACGGTGGATTCCGACAGATGGGGGTTGATTCCGCTCAAGAATGTGCCGAAGTCTTCGCTATTGGATGCCAATCGGGCCAGGGCAGCATCCTGCTTACTCTTATTCCCCGCAACGGTGGCCTCCGAGTATTCTCTAACCGATCCAATGTTGATATCCAGCAGGTTCAAGAATTGCTGCGACCGGGCTTCGCCATAGAAGGGTATAAGCATTTCTGCGAGCTGTTTCGTGTTGGCGTCGACTTCCTTCTTGGCGGCATCGCGCTGCGCCAGACTGTTCTTTGCGCTGTCTAATACGGCGTGCTGCACCCAATAGATGTGCCCAAGCCAGAGATCGCGATAGTTCTGTCTCATCTCCGCTTCGCTGACTGGATTCGCATCCCCGGCTGCACGCGCTTCGCCGGTAGAGACCACCAGTCCGGCGAGTAGGAGTACCGACAGTGCCAACACTGTCATAGACTGAAATAACCTGCTCATAAAGACCTCCATCGAAACCTGTACCAAGTTTCGGTTGAATCCTGGATTTTCTAAACCTCAGAGAGTGATTCCGGCAATCTTCGAGCCATAATACGACCACATCAGTGGTATATGAGGAATGGTGATGGGATGATAAAGAAACCTTCATCATCCTGGATTGTTGTGGCGCCAGTCTCGCTTGAGTCAGACATCGGCAGTTGCAGTATAACCCTTCGTGAAGAAGGCGGCTAGGTTGAAAGGGATGTTGCGGGAGGTTGAACCAGCCGATCGCATGCGTTACTCTTTCTCCATTCGCTGTTTCAATCGTTGAAGACGCTTCTCGGTGGACTGCTTGATGAAGGCCATGTTTTCTCCGAGGTGTTGCTCAGCGTTGATTTTTCCTTCCTCACGCCGCTTCAGCTGGTCCAGTCCGAATTGCGAGATCGTGGGGCCATCTTCCTGGTTCAGTGATTTCCAGATCGCCGCACATTTGGTCTGTATCACAATGGGGTACTTGTCGCAGGGAGGATCGGCTGCCCATGCGGTGCTCCAGCTTATTCCCAGGAGGATGAATGCCAACGCTAGCAGGATGCTGAAAAAGTCCGCCAGCGGCGTTCTCGCGTCGCTCAGAGGCTCAACGTACCGAAGCGTACGCCTCGCCTCTTCGCTCGCTGCGGCCTTGCTGGACGGACTTTTTGAGCATCCTGCGATTATTGAGGCCTTAGTTCCCTCTGTCATATTTCAACAGTGTTTGATGTATAAACCGAGTTTTTCCGCAGCCACCAAGTGCGGTCATTGCGCATCTGCTCTCAGGATGGTGAGATCTCCGCAGCATGGCTCACGATAACACAACTCAATTTGTCTTGCAGACGATCGACGCGTACGAACGGTCGGCCAAGGAGTGCGTCGCCCGCTGGAACCGGCGACGGCATCGACGGCCACCGTTGTTGGTCGAATGGCTCCAGTGCTTTCCTGCCGGTGCGCGCCTGTTGGATCTCGGCTGTGGAGGAGGCAAGGATGTGGGCGATCTCGATCGGCGCGGGTATCGTGTCGTGGGCTTTGACCGAACGAGTGCGTTACTCTCAGCGGGGCGACGTCGATATCCTTCATTGCCGCTGGTCCGCGCCGATCTACGCGACCTTCCCTTTCAGACAATGTCGTTCGATGGCCTCTGGGCCGCCGCTTCGCTGATGCACCTTCCGAAACCTGACGCACGCCGCATTCTGGCCGACCTATGCAAGCTTGTCCGTCCAGGTGGCCTGTTCGCTGCGACGTTGACCTATGGCGTGAAGAGCCGTCTCGTGACTGACGGATGGGTTCCAGGGCGCTATTTCGCTCGCTGGAAAAAGGAAGAACTCGCTCGCGCGGTTCGCGGAGCAGGGTGGACAATTCTTGCGCTGAACGTGGTGACCAACAGGGAGCGCAAGGGGCGGTGGATTAACCTTATTGCCAGACGAGAAAGGTAGTGGTTGAAGGTCGCAGTGCCGCGCTTCCCCGAGTTTTAATGCAGTGAGAAGACATAGGTGGCGCCACTGTTCGGGTAAGAAGGGGCAAATGCGTCGGCGCGAAGCCGACGGTGTGACTGAACTCGTGGTTGCCGATAACGAGCCGGTGGGTTGATGAAAATTGTGACCGGTAATTTGGGCTAGGGGGGACTTCGACGATTCACATGTTTGGCGCAAAGAAAAATATTTCGCCGGGTGCTCAAAAAGTTCGTCCAGCGAGGCCGCAGGCGAGTCGAAACCGGAGGCGTACCCTCAGGGGTACGTTGAGGATTTCGATGAGCTGAGAACGAAGCTGGAGGACTTTTTCAGCACCCGGCTAGATCTTCATCGCCTCGGTTACGTCATTCAACGTCGCCTTGGCGACTTCGCCGGCCCGGCTGCTGCCCTCTTTCAGGATGTCGTTCAGGTATGAGGGGTCTTTGCTCAGACGCCCGCGCGCATCCCACACCGGTGTCAGGCGTTCGACGATCCGGTCGGCGACGAGTTTTTTGCAATCGATGCAGCCAATGGTGGCGGTTCGACAATCCTTGTTGATCTGGTCCTGCGTCGCTTGCGGCGAATAGATTTTGTGAAAATCGTACACCGGACAGACGTCGGGATTGCCTGGATCGTTTCGGCGCACGCGTGCTGGATCGGTCACCATGGTTTTGAGTTTCTGGCGAACGACCGGCTCCGTGTCCGAGAGGTTGATGGTGTTGCCGTAGCTTTTGCTCATCTTCCGGCCATCGGTACCCATCACTTTGGGGAATTTCGTCAGATGTTCTTTGGGCTCAGGGAAGACCTGTGTCTTGTAGATATCGTTGAATCGCCGGGCCAGTTCTCTGGTGAGTTCGAGATGGGGAAGTTGGTCTTTTCCCACCGGCACAAAATCGGGTTTGTACAACAAGATATCAGCCGCTTGCAGAACCGGGTAGCCGAGGAATCCGTAGGTGCTGAGATCTTTCTCTTTAATTTCTTCCTGCTTTTCCTTGTAGGTCGGATTGCGTTCCAGCCACGAAATGGGGGTCATCATTGAAAGGAGGAGGTGCAACACGGCATGTTCCGGGATGCGGGACTGGATGAACACAGTGGACCGTTTAGGATCAATGCCGGCAGCGAGCCAATCGATGAGCAATTCACGGGAGAACTCACGGATACGGCTCGTATCGGCATAGTTGGTTGAGAGGGCATGCCAATCGGCGACGAAGAAGTAGCATTCATACTGATCCTGGAGAGATTTCCAGTTTTCCAATGCGCCCAGATGGTTGCCGAGATGCATCAGGCCGCTTGGCTGCATGCCGCTGAGGACTCGTTTCCTGGGTATGGTCATGGTGTGTTATCTGCTCCAAGACCGATGGCGGTGGAGAGAATTGAATTTGTAAGACTGTGAGTCAAGGTGCCCGTGATGGTATGGATCACATGGATCTGCGGGTCCAATATGATCAGCCCCATCAAGATGAACATGCCGTAGGGTTCCACGCGTCTGAGCGCCATCGCTGTGGTGTCTGGGAGAAGGCTCGTGAGAATTCTCCCGCCATCCAATGGGGGGAGCGGCAGTAGATTGAACAGCATGAGGAGCACGTTAATCAAGACGGAGTAGATCGACATGGCGGCGATCGGCTGGAGAAACATTTGGTGCCATGTGTTCGAGAGCGAGGTCTCTTCCGATGTCGACTGTGAGACTCCGATGGTGGGATCGATCGACAGGATGAGCGCGAAGAGCAGCGCGCTGCCGATGGCCAGGGCGAGGTTCATGGCCGGTCCTGCCGCCGCGACGAGCGCCATATCACGGCGTGGTTGGTGCATAAGGCGTGGGTCGACGGGGACCGGCTTCGCCCATCCGAGAAAGAATCCTCCAGGCATCAGTAGGCAGAGTAACGGTAGGATGATGGT
>JANNIV010000085.1:0-5052 GCA_031405355.1 Nitrospira sp. | reverse complement strand
GCTGCAGTACTTTTCCTGTGACCGATTCCATGTTTGAACGATCTATCACACCGCTCATTATAGTTGCGCTGTTACTAGGGACGGTATTGGCCCTCCGTTCCCTCGATCCCCCTTCAGCGACGCCAGTGCCTGCCTCATCGGTGCCAGTGCTTACCCCTGACAGAGTTCCGCTGGTCACGGGGGACGAACCGATCGCCGAGATTTTTACGAAAGCCGGCTGCTCGGTGTGCCACACCGTTCCGGGTATTTCCGGGGCCGATGGTCGCGTTGGGCCACCCCTCCTATTAGGGGCTACGGGGCCTAAGCGGTTGGCCGATCCGGCTTACCGGGGCCACGCGAAGACGGTGCGTGAGTATGTGATCGAGTCGGTCCTCGAACCGGGGCTGTTTGTCGTGCCGGGATATCCGTCCAGCACGATGCCGATTTGGTACGGTGCGAAACTCAGCGCTCTCGCCCTGGAGAAGATTGCATCGTATCTTGAGCGGCAAGGGGGTACTACAGCTCGGTAAGCGTGGTATTTTTTCTGGATCGGTGACGAAACGCGTCGGTGGTGAAGGGGCTAGCGTTTGCGCAAGGGGGTCACATTTCCTGAAGCTCCCCCCTGAATCTTGAAAGCACCGGTCGTGGGGTCACCTGATTTCTTGTCGAGGAGCGCGTTGATCGCATCGTCCCCCCTCAGACCTTCGATCTTGATCTTGAGCCGGAGATTATTCGCGCTGTCGGCATTGATCAAGGCCTGTTCAAGCGAAATCCGTTCTGCTTTATATAATTGGAACAGGACGTGGTCGAACGTCTGACAGCCTTCATCCACCCCTTGTTCCATCGCTTCTTTGAGTAAATCGACCTCGGCCTTTTTGATGAGATCTTTCACGCGGGGCGTGTCGAGCATGATTTCCAGTGCCGGGGCCCGCTTTCCATCCACGGATGGCACGAGTCGCTGCGAGATGATGGCGCGAAGATTGAGCGACAATTGGAGATATATCTGCGCATGCCGCTCCACCGGGAAAAAATTCATGATGCGCTCGATGGCCTGGTTTGCATTGTTCGAATGGAGGGTGGCGATGCAGAGGTGCCCGGTTTCCGCGAAAGTGATCGCGGCTTCCATCGTTTCGGTGTCCCGGACTTCGCCGATCAGAATCACATCCGGCGCCTGTCGCAGGGTATTCTTGAGCGCGTTTTGAAATGAGAGTGTGTCGAAGCCGACTTCTCGCTGTGTGATGAGGGATCGCTTATGACTGTGGACGAATTCGATCGGATCTTCCACGGTCACAATATGGCCGGGATGGGTGGAGTTGCGGTGATCGATCATGGCGGCGAGGGTGGTGGACTTTCCGGAACCGGTGGCTCCGACTACCAGCACCAATCCGCGCTTTGTCATGGCGATGTCTTTGACAATCGGAGGCAAGCCCAGCTGCTCGACGGTCTGGATCTCGGCTTTGATATGTCGGAAGACTATACCAACATTCCCTCGCTGCCGAAAAATATTGACACGGAAACGGCCGAGTTCCTTGTAGTAGAGGGCCAAGTTCATTTCCATTTTTTCCTCGAATTCCCCGCGCTGCTGACCGCGCATCAGCGCGAGCGCGAGGGCTTCGAGTTGTTCGTTGGTAAACGGCGGCGCGGAGGTTTGTTGTGTCGAGCCGTGGACGCGATAGGCGGGAGCCGAGTCGACGGTCAAGTAGAGGTCTGAGGCTTCTTGATCCACCATGACTTTCAAGAGACTGC
Source organism: Nitrospira sp. (assembly GCA_031405355.1). Lineage (GTDB taxonomy): Bacteria > Nitrospirota > Nitrospiria > Nitrospirales > Nitrospiraceae > Palsa-1315. The sequence goes on along the minus strand of JANNIV010000085.1, from coordinate 3,327 downwards.
GGACATCCATCGCGACCCCCGTTTCCCTGCCAGGTATCTTAAGCTGCACCGCTCGTAGCGGTTCCAAACAGATTGGGATTCATGCTGCGTGATTGAGCTTCACTTTTCGTGACGACGCCACGGGTTGCTAGCTCGTACAGCGCCATGTCCATCGTTTGCATGCCGTCTTTCTGACTGGCCTGCATGATCCCGGGAATCTGGTGCAATTTGCCCTCTCGGATGAGGTTGCGGACCGCGGTCGTGGCGACCATGATTTCGAGTGCGGCGACACGCCCGCCTGCTTTTTTTTTCAGCAGGGTCTGAGTAATGACCGCTTCCAAGGCTTCTGCGATCTGTGTCCGAATTTGGGACTGTTGGTTTGGGGGAAAGGCGTCGATGATGCGGTCGATGGTCTTCGGCGCGCTGGAAGTGTGGAGTGTGCCGAAGACCAAGTGGCCTGTTTCTGCAGCAGTCAGCGCGAGCTGAATGGTTTCCAGGTCGCGCATTTCGCCTACGAGGATAATGTCAGGGTCTTCGCGGAGGGAGGCTCTCAGCGCGTTCGCGAACGACAGGGTATGGACGCCCATCTCCCGCTGATTCACGAGACATTTTTTTGTTTTGTGAATAAATTCGATCGGATCTTCGATCGTGATGATGTGGCCTTCGAACGTGTTGTTTAAATAATCGACCATGGATGCCAGCGTCGTCGATTTGCCAGATCCGGTTGGGCCGGTGACAAGGATCAATCCTTTTTCCCGGTCGCAGAGTTGTCGCACGATTGGCGGCATGCCGAGCTTTTCCATCGGAATGATCTGGGTGGGAATGTTTCGGAAGACGGCGCCAAGCCCACGGTTTTGGACGAAGACATTGACACGGAATCTGGCGATGTCACCTAGTTCAAAAGAAAAGTCACACTCATGTTTTTCCTCGAAATTTTTCCGCTGCGTATCGCTCATCATGTCATAGACCAGCGAGTGCGTTTCTTCCGTAGTCAGTGGGGGGTGATCGAGCTTTTTGAGATCCCCGTTCATGCGGATCATCGGTGGCTCGCCGGCGCTGATGTGACAATCCGATGCGCCCTCCTTTGCCGTGAAGGTCAGGAGCTTCGAAATATCCATGAAGAGGACTCCTCGATAAGATAAGAATAGTAAGATGATGGCCTATCGGACATCCGGGCGACTTGAGTGAATCATGCCACAGGGTGATGGGAAAGCAAGGAAATAGCCCTAACCCGCATGATTCATGAAGCTTCTGCTGCAAGCGCGGATACGCAGCTGCGACGGGCAGTCTCGCCGTTCAGCCCTTCGACGTACTGCACGAGTACGCCTCAGGGCTTCACGTCTCCGAGTGCCCGTCTCGCTTCGCGTCTGCACGCTTTCGCGACGAACCTTCATGAATAATGCGGGTTAAGCGGCTGCAACATTCTTCGGTGGTTTAGTAGGCAGGGAGAGGGATTCGATCAGATCAGTCCCGCCGATTGCCCTGCACGTTGAAATGCGGAGAGGGCGCAATCGATGTGGCTGGATGTATGCTCGGACGTCACCGTGACGCGGATCCGGCTGGTGGCGTCTGGAACGGTAGGAGGCCGAATCGCCGGAGCATACACGCCTTCTGAGAACAGGTGTTCGGCAAACAAGAGTGCGGTTTCGGCATTGCCGACGAGGATCGGCATGATCGGGCTGACGCTGGGGGACAGCCTGAATCCCAATTGGGTCAATCCTGAAAATAACCGTTCACGGTTGGCCCACAATCGTGCGCGTCGTTCCGGCTCTCGTTGTATGACTCGTAACGCCATCATGGCGGCTGCAGCCGAACTTGGTGGGGGTGCCGTGGTAAAAATAAAGGAGCGGCTGGTGTTTATGAGATAACGGATCAATGCCGACGATCCAGCGAAGTAGGCGCCACTGCTGCCGAAGGCTTTGCCTAATGTTCCCATCTGAAACGGGATCTGTGTATCGAGGCCGAAGTGTTCGGCCGTTCCTCGCCCATGCTGTCCCATCACACCCGTGCCGTGGGCGTCATCGATATAGAGGTCGGCTTCATAGGCCTGGGCTAATCGACTGAGTTCGGGCAACGGTGCGAGGTCTCCATCCATACTGAATAGGCCGTCGGTCACGATCAGGGTGCGTCGCGCCTGACGCCTCTTGGCCAGAAGGGACTGGAGGTGGCCGGTGTCGTTGTGGCGATAAACTCGAAAGTCGGCTGCGCTGAGGCGACAACCATCGATTAGGCTGGCATGGCACAAGCGATCAGCCAGGATCAATCCGCCTTGTTCGATCAGTGCAGGGATGGTTCCAATATTGGCAAGGTAGCCGGAACTAAAAGTCAGTGCGGCCTCGGTTCCTTTGAACTGTGCCAGAGCAGACTCTAGGTCTTGATGCGGCGGCAACGAGCCTGAAATCAAACGAGCGGCTCCGGCCCCGGCGCCAAACCGTTGTGTCGCTTCGACGGAAGCCTGAATCACCTCTGGGTGCATGGCCAGGCCCAAATAGTCGTTTGAAGCGAGTAAGAGAATTTGGCGTCCTGCCATCTCAACCATCGGGCCGACACCGGAATGGAGGGGATTAATGCGTCTGGTCAGATGCCGCGCAGCCGATTCATTGAGTCGCTTTTCAAACATGCGAAGTGGCCTGTCTTGCAAGATGGGAGGGCATGTGTTCTTCGAGAACCGACAGGCAGAGCTGCCTCATTGACAAAATCGTGATATCCTTAGTATAAGGCGCGCACACAATTTGAGGAAACAGGTCTCGCCCTCTCCGACGAATCCATCCATGAGCTACCGTATCAAGGTTCCGGCCAAAACTCTTCCGGTCGATGAAGCCCACATGTTGAGCTGGCTTGACCATACGCTCCATAGGTCACAGGACTATCGCCGTCCTGTGCTGGTTGGTCTGGGAGTGTTGGTGCTTGCGGCTGCCGTGGTCGGAGGAGTTTTTTATGTTGATCGCCAGGCTGCGCAGCAAGCCCAAGACCTTGAACGTGAAGCGATGCGCTTCTTGACGGCCCCTTCCGCCAATGATCCTCAAAAGGCTGATCATGCGCTCAAGGAAGCGATCGCGAGGTACCGACAAATTGTCGATCAATACCCACGAACCGCTACGGCACCACTCGCCTTGTATCATTTGGGAAATACGTTGGTCCAGGCCAATGAACTGGGCGCGGCAATTGATGCCTATCAGCGATTTCTTACATTATATAGCTCGAATATTTCAATGGCGGGGTTGGTACAACAACGCCTGGCGTATGTGTACTTGCACAAGGGAGATAGGGATCAAGCCGTAAAGGCCCTCACCGGCATTTTGGAGACTCCCGGTACGTTGAACCGGGATCAGGCGCTATTTGAGTTGG
>JANNIV010000084.1:0-2990 GCA_031405355.1 Nitrospira sp. | reverse complement strand
GATATGGTGCTGAACGGAAGCGAGATCGGCGGAGGGAGCATCCGGAACCACCGGAGCGATATTCAATTACGCATTCTCGACCTGCTCGGCATTGACAAGGAACAAGCACAGGCCAAGTTCGGGTTCTTGCTCGATGCACTGGATTATGGCGCTCCGCCTCATGGGGGTATCGCTTTCGGGCTCGACCGCCTCATCATGTTATTGGGGAATGCTGACTCGATCCGCGACGTGATCGCGTTCCCCAAAACGCAACGGGCGCAATGTCCGCTGACCGATGCGCCGTCTGCGGTCGGAGCCGATCAACTAAGTGAATTACGCATTAAGCTGGATCTTGTCGAGTAGCATGATGTTGAAAAAGACCGCCAGCGTATAGGGAAGGTTAAGGCTTAGGTTGAGGCTGAGCACAGGAATCGAGGCGTTACTCAACCTCAGCCTCGACCTCAACCTTCTTCGCTCACTGCGGCCTCGCTTGGGAAAAGGCGCGTCTCGGCGCGCCAGGGTTGGGCGGGTGAGAAGGCTGGCCTTTTTGAACATCCTGCGATAGGGAGACTCCGCTTCATGGCAGGCAATTCGTTCGGGCACATCTTCACTGTTACGTCATTCGGTGAGAGCCACGGGCCTGCGATTGGCTGTGTGGTGGATGGTTGTCCTCCCGGTCTGCCCCTTTCTGCCGATGACATCCAACTCGATCTCGACCGGCGTAAGCCCGGTACCTCCCGCCACGTCACGCAGCGGCAGGAATCCGACACCGTCGAAATCCTCTCCGGTGTCTTTGAAGGCAAGACGACCGGTACTCCGATTGCCTTGCTCATTCGAAACGAAGACGCCCGCAGCAAGGACTACGGCAATCTGATCGACACCTTTCGTCCCGGTCACGCGGACTATACCTATTGGCAGAAATACGGGATTCGTGATCATCGCGGCGGGGGGAGATCTTCTGCGCGTGAAACAGCGGTGCGAGTGGCGGCAGCGGCGATTGCGAAGAAATGGCTCAGGGAGAAGTACGGTGTCGTGATTCGTGGGTACATGAGCCAACTTGGTCCGATTGAAGCGCCGTTTAAGAGTTGGAGCGAGGTCAGCAAAAATCCATTTTTCTCTGCGAACTCTGATGTCGTGCCGAAGCTTGAATCGTTCATGGACGAGCTGCGTAAAGCAGGCGATTCGGTCGGTGCAAAGATCACCACAGTGGCTGAGTCGGTGCCGGTGGGGTGGGGTGGGCCTGTTTATGCCAAGCTCGATGCCGACTTGGCCGGCGCTATGATGAGCATCAATGCAGTGAAGGCCGTCGAGATCGGATCAGGTTTCGATTCAGTCACGCAGCGCGGGTCAGAGCATGGCGACGAGCTGACTCCGGATGGATTTGTGACCAATCATGCCGGGGGCATTCTTGGCGGGATCTCAACCGGGCAGGATATCGTCGTTACGATCGGGATTAAGCCGACGTCGAGCATTCGAGTTCCACGTCGTTCGATCGATAAGCAAGGTAACCCGGTGACCGTCGAAACCAATGGCCGCCACGATCCCTGTGTAGGGATTAGAGCGACTCCGATCGCCGAAGCCATGATGGCGCTGGTGCTGATGGACCATGCCTTGCTCCATCGCGCACAGAATGCGGAGGTGAAGACCAAGACGCCGAAGATTGCCGCGTCTGCGAAGAAATCCGCCAAGGCATCCAAGTCCGCCGGTGTCACGAAGACCAATTCCGATCCCCACGAAGCGTAATGGCCAGAAAGGCCATGCCCCCAATCGTTAACATCCATCGAGCAACGGTCTATCGGGGAGACACCTGTGTCTTCACCGACTTTTCGCTGTCGCTCCAAGAGGGTGAACATGTCGCCATTCTCGGTCCCAATGGCGCCGGGAAGTCTACATTTTTGAAGTTGCTGGCCGGCGAGGTCCATCCTGTCCCGAACGATGAGACTCATATCCGGCTCTTCGGGGAAGAACGGTGGAACGTCTGGGATGTTCGCAAGCGATTGGGCATGGTCTCGCACGACCTGCAACATCAATACATGGAAAAGGTGACCGGACTGAAAGTCGTGCTGTCAGGCTACTATGCGAGCATTGGGACGTACGCTCACCAAGACTTTACCTATGCCCAGATTGCTTGCGCTCATGCTGTGATGGAGGAACTCGGTATCGGTTTCTTGATCGAGCGGAGGTTCGCAGAGATGTCAACTGGCGAGCAGCGGCGATGTCTGTTGGGCCGTGCGTTGGTACATGACCCGACTGCGTTGGTGCTTGATGAGCCCACCAGCGGACTCGACCTGACGGCCACGTTTCATTACCTGGATCTGGTTCGAGCGCATATGCGCAAAGGGAAAACCCTGTTGCTGGTGACACACCACATTCACGAGATTCCGCCTGAAGTAGAGCGTGTCGTGCTCTTGAAGCAAGGAAAGATTCTTCAGGATGGAGAAAAACGCGCTGTTCTCACAGGAGCTAACCTCAGCCAATTGTTCGATTGTCCGGTTGAATTGGCTCAAGCCAATGGGTGGTATCAAGCGCTTCCGGGGTGATGTTGTCCACTCTTACGGGCCGCCTCGCTATTTTTTCCGAAATCCGAAGAACATCCCGACCGCTGCTGCTCCGGTTGATGGGAGATATCCGGAGAGGAGGTGTTTGAGGCCTTGAGCACCCTGTTGTGTTGCCGTGATGGCGTGGCTGATCTGCGTTTCTACTGACGCCCAATCGAGATCGATCCAGCCGGTCTCTTCCAATACGGCGATGCCGGCCAGCAATCCGCCTGTGATCAGCGCGGCCATTCTCAGAAACCGCCGGGACACCCAGCCCATGAAAAATCCTGCCAGATAGCTGCCACCGATGCCTGCTACAGCAGGCGATGAGAAGTTAGCTGCCCATGAGGTGAGACCTCCGGCAGTTGCGATACCGGCGGCGATGACTGATTTGGCATTCCAGGGTGCTTCAGCTAGAAGCGCCGTCCAGATCCCTTGGGAAGCCGGTTCATGCGGGTGGTCTTGATAGTGGTC